>JABEVJ010000171.1 GCA_013043985.1 Legionellales bacterium
ATTTTTTTGACTTCCTTTCTTATTTACACTAAAATAGCAACAGATTCTTACAAGAGGTATCTTGCCGATGAGAAAGTAAATTTCCAAACTGATGGTTCCTGGCTTTAACAGGCCAAGTCGCGTTTAATGTCCTGCCTCAGTTAATGAGAACGGCACACTGGAAATTTTACTATGTCATCTCCTCATATTCTCATCAATCGCATGAATTTCAATCTTCCTAACGGTCAAATTCTTTTTAACCAGCTTGATTTCATTTTTTCTGCCACTAAAACTGGCTTGGTCGGTAAAAATGGCATCGGGAAATCGACTTTGCTCAAATTAATCCTCGGTGAACACCCTCCGCATTCCGGCTCTATCCATATCAATGGCCAGCTTGCTTACTTGCAGCAAAGTATGGCACCTCAATTACTTTCATCGACAATCACTATTGCGGGTTACTTAGGCTGCGAGGCAAAACTGGAAGCTTTATATCGTATTACCGAGGGCAGCGTTGATAACGATGATTTTACCATTTTAAATGATGAATGGGATATCGAAGCTCAAATCAATAAACACCTTGCTGCCTTTGGCTTGGAACACCTGGCTTATCAACGGCAATTGGGCACTTTAAGTGGTGGAGAAATGACTCGTTTGTTTCTGGCTCAAACCTTTTTTTCAAAAGCTGATTTTTTATTATTAGATGAACCCACCAATCACTTAGACAGCAATGCTCGGCAGCAATTATACCAAGCAATTCAACAATGGCGCGGTGGACTGATTATCGTCAGCCATGACAGAACCTTATTAAATCTGATGGATAATATTGTTGAGCTAAATTCAAACGGCGCAACCAAATATGGCGGTAATTATGAATATTATGCCGAGCAAAAAGGTCTTCATGAAGCCGCGCAACAACAAGAGTTAATGGACGCAAAAAAATTAATTCAAAAAACCAAAAAAACGATTCAAGAGTCTCATGAAAAACATGACAAAAAGCAATCTTATGGCCGTGAATTACGACGAAGCGGCAGTATTGATAAAATGGGAGGTGACTCCAAAAAAGGACGCAGCGAACGCACACAAAGTAAACTTTTAACCATGTCAGAGCGACTACAACACTCTGCCGAAACAGCTCTGCAATCGGCTAAAGAAAAAATCGAAATAAAAGAAGCAATTAATATTGAATTACCTGCGACTTATGTTCCAAGTGGAAAAATATTACTGGAAATTGAGCACCTTTCTTTTGCTTATCCTGATGCACCGAATCGCATTATTGAAAATATCAACCTTCAGATGCAAGGAGCAGAACGTATTGCATTGGCTGGTGACAACGGTTCAGGAAAAACGACTTTGGTAAAGTTAATTATGGGTGAACTCAAACCACTGTCTGGAAAAATTTTTATTGGCACGCCTTATGTGAGTTATCTTGATCAAAATGCCAGTTTATTGAAAGCTGAACTTTCCATTTTAGAAAATTTTATGCTATTAAATCCAGACTCAAATGAAAATGAAGCTTATCGGCATTTAGCCCGTTTTTTATTTAGAAATACCGCCGCAAATAAATTGGTTTGTCATCTGAGTGGTGGTGAAAAGCTGCGGGCACTATTGGCTTGTGTGTTGATGTCAAAACATCCGCCGCAATTATTGATTTTGGATGAACCGACCAATCATCTTGATCTCGAGAGTGTGGAAAGTATTGAGTCAGCATTAAATCATTATCAGGGAGGGATGATTGTGATTTCGCATGATCAGATTTTTTTAGATAATATTGGGATTGGAAGGATTTTTAGTGTATACTAACTTGTACACACTTAATCTAATGGGAAATGCAAATGCAAGCATCTATTCGTGATTTACGTATCCACACAAAAGAACTGCTCGATGCAGTCAATCGAGGTGAAGAGGTCATTATTACTTTTCGCGGTAAAGATTACGCCAAACTTGTACCACTAACAGAATCTCATCAACCTGAAAATAGCCTCTTTGGATTATGGGAAAATAATCCCAAAGTCACCGAGGTCAGTAATTTCATAGACAATTTGCGAAAATCACGCCATGAAACTGATTGATACCGATGTAATGATTTGGTATTTGCGGGGAAATGTCAAAGCAAAGGTAATTATTGAGAATAGCCCCATCAGCATGAGTGATGTAGTCTATATGGAGCTGTTGCAAGGTATGCGCAATAAACAAGAGTTAGCATTGTTTAAAACATTTATTAAAGAACGTAAAATTGAATGTTTGCCTCTTACTCCAGAAATTACCAGTAGAGCCATTTATTTTTTAGAGCTATTCGTATTAAGCCATGGTTTGCGGATGGCTGATGCATTGATTGCGGCAACTGCCGATATCTATAGCCGTACACTTATTACCGCTAACGATGCTCATTATCGTATGATTTCCTCTCTTCCTATTACTGTATTCCGACCTTAATGTCGCCTTAATTGTTATTGTTACAGAATTTTAGTATTTTATCAGGGTAAAATTATTGAAGATGGCTCGATGCGGGCGTTGCTTGAGAAAAAAGGCCATTTTACTGAGTTGTGGCAAAAACAGAAAAATGGCTTTATTCCGGGGTGATATATACCCGAAGCGTTTCATATTTAGGGGTTTATGACGCCGCTATTTTTCGTCATATGAAACGATTAAAACCAGCAATAGTTATTCATATTGTGCAG
>JABEVJ010000172.1 GCA_013043985.1 Legionellales bacterium
GGTTTGTACGCCAGGTCGTTTTGAACAATTTTGGGAGCGGATTAATTTAGCAGGAATTGTTGGTCTAGCCGAGATACATTAATCAAGGGCTGTACCCTTTCCAAGTGATGACGAATCAAGGTTGGCTAGGGAAATCATGGCGCCATTTTATTGTGCCTTTTATAGGCCCCATTCTTTTTAAAATCGATAAAATGCGACGCTTTGCATTTAGCACGATTTCACAAATCCGTATTGAATATCGAGCCAGCGTTTTAAGTGAAGGAAATGTCGACGAAATCCATGCGGGTGATCGCTTACCGTGGGTACGTCAAGAACAAGGTGATAATTACACCCCACTTAAATCATTGCAGTGGCAAATTCATGTTTATGGGACATTGGATGACAAACTGTTATCCGCTGCAGAAATCTATGAGATTGATGTTCAAGTTTTCACTTGGAATAAAGCTGCAGAAAAAGCAAAACTCATGCAAAACGCCGTGTATTTCATACGCCCAGACGGTTATATTGGATTTGCATCTAAGGATCAAACCACACTGGCATTTGAAACGTATTGCAAGGCTGTATTTTTGTAAATATACTCTTTAACAAGGATGCTTAAGCTGCGATGAAAGAACACTATCACTCCCCTACGATGGCGGATTGGACAGGGCGCTACGATGGCACTCAAACAGATTATTTTTATCAAACTATTGAGCCGATGATTCTTACTTCTCCTCCATCTGAAAAACTCTCAGGATATGCCCTGTTAGGTTTTGCCTGCGATCTTGGCGTAGTTCGTAATCAAGGCAGAGCAGGTGCAAAAGAAGGCCCACAAGCAATTAAACAAGCTTTAGCCAAATTACCGGCTATTCATGCCCATTCAATTTATGATGCCGGAGATATCGTCGCTGATGAATCTGGCTTGCAAGTTGCGCAAACTGCTTTAGGCAATGCGGTATGCTGCCTGCTTGATAGGGGATTGTTCCCTATCGTGCTGGGTGGCGGGCATGAAACAGCATTTGGCCATTATCAAGGCTTGATGAAACACAGCGGAAATCAGGCCATTCATATCGTGAATATTGATGCTCATTTTGACTTAAGGCCGATACCTGATGATCAAATTGGTCATTCAGGTACATCCTTTAAGCAAATAGCAGAACATTGCAAGCTTATTAAACAGACATTTAATTATTACTGTATCGGCATTCAATCAGTCAGTAATACGGCCTCACTCTTTGAAACAGCAAAAGCACTCGGGGTTCATACCCTTCCTGCTGAGCAAATTTTTTTACAGGGCTCAGCAAGCGTGGAAGATTTTTTAAAACCCGTGATCAACAGCCCGTTGCCCGTTTATCTCAGTATTTGCCTCGATGCTTTCGCTGCCTGTTATGCTCCAGGTGTGAGTTCACCTCAACCTCTGGGAATTTTTCCCTGGCACATCATCCCCGCTTTAAAAAAATTAGTCGCCTCAGGCAACATCATCGCCATGGATATGGTGGAACTTGCTCCATGCTTTGACAAAGATGGCCTAACCGCTAAATTAGCAGCCCAATTACTATGGAATTTATTGTATTACTAGAGGTATCACCATGGAAAAAACGTCCCGTTATGATCCCTTACGCCAGCTCAAGGCTTCTCATGGCAACACCCTAACAACTAAAAATTGGCAAAGCGAAGCCGCGCTCCGTATGCTCATGAACAACCTCGATCCAGCCGTTGCAGAAAACCCAGCCAACTTAGTCGTTTACGGCGGCATGGGTCGCGCAGCCCGTAATTGGGAATGCTTTGATAAAATCGTCGAAGAGCTACGTCAACTGGAGTCTGATGAAACCCTATTAATTCAGTCCGGTAAACCGGTTGGCGTTTTCAAAACTCACTCCGATGCGCCCCGAGTCCTCTTAGCCAACTCCAACCTCGTACCCCATTATGCTACTTGGGAAACCTTTAATGATCTCGATAAAAAAGGCCTCATGATGTATGGCCAAATGACCGCGGGCTCTTGGATTTATATCGGTTCACAAGGGATCATACAAGGTACTTATGAAACTTTTATGGCTGCCGGACAAAAACATTATCAAGGCAATGTGAGTGATAAATGGATATTGACAGCAGGTCTTGGCGGTATGGGTGGCGCTCAACCCTTAGCAGCAGTGATGGCAGGCATGTCATTGTTAGCTGTGGAATGCGATCCTACACGCATTGAAAAGCGTTTGGCGACGGGCTATCTCAATACTAAGGCCGACTCGTTAGATGAAGCTTTACAGCTTATCCACCAAGCCTGCCAAGCGCAAAAACCCATTTCAGTGGGTCTGTTAGGCAATGCAGCCGATATTTTACCCGAAATCGTCAAACGTGATATTAAACCGGACATGGTTACGGATCAAACCAGCGCGCATGATCCCCTTAATGGTTATTTACCTTCCGGTTGGACACTTGAAAAAGCTCAGCAAGCACGAATTGAAAATCCAACAGCCGTATTACGTGCAGCCAGGCAATCCTGATCTGGCTACACTAATCAGGACAAAAGGATTAAACTAAACCTGAGTAAGTAGGAGAAGAGAAGTGGAGCAGAAAAAGAACAGCAAGTATACAGAAGA
>JABEVJ010000173.1 GCA_013043985.1 Legionellales bacterium
GTAAACCATCGCTACTCCGATTGCAATTCAGAGTGGCCAGTTTACCTCATTTGACCACTATCTATTCATCGAATTGCACTTCGCATTTGAATTCGCGCATCCTTTCTTGCGGTTACTGAACCAGGAAAAGGCTCAGACGCCGGTAAAATGCAAACATTGATAACAAAAGGAGACGATAGACATTACTTCATTCATGGCGAAAAATGGCTTGTCGGCCACGGTGCCGATGCTCCTATTGGTGTGTTGGTTGCAAGAACATCAACGGGCCCACTGGGTATTACAGCCATACTGTTAACACCTGAAAATTTGACTAACAATTCTATTGATTTATACCGACATCATTTAAATACATCAGGTTTGAAAGGTGCACGTCTCTCACGTCTGGTGTTTAATAATTTGCGCATTAAAGAAGAAAACATTCTTGGTTATCATTTAAGTCCCATCAAGCGTGGCATGATGGCAGTCATGAAAACATTTAATCGAATGCGCCCTGGCGTGGCAGCATTTGCAGTAGGGCATGCACAAGCTGTACTTGACTATACGGCTACGCACCTTAAATTATCAATGGAACAAAAAAACCAATTACAAAAAATAAATACAGAAGTCATGTCAGCCCGTTTAATGTTGTATCAAGCTGCAACAATGGTTGATAAAGATCCCATAGAAAATGCTTACGCATCAGTTGCAAAAGTGAAAGCTACCTATATAGCTGAGAAAGCGATGGAGTTCTCTATGGAGACATTTGGCCCAGAATATCTCCTTCATCCCTTGTTAACTAAATGGCAGCACGATGTCTATGGGTATGAATATATGGAGGGAACCACCCATATTCAACTCAAAAATATCTACCAGGGGTATGTTAATAACAAGTTTCAATCTATTACCACCAAGAAAAATGTAAACGCTCAAGTGATGGCGTATAAATAATGAAGCTAATAATAAAAGAGTTGATAAAATTTTCCGTGCCAGGAGTTATCTCAACCGTAGCTGGTTTAATGACTATATTAGTCTGCACCCGAATTTTGGGAGATATGGATAAAGGGAATTATTACCTGCTGGCGGTCTGCCTACCCGTCAGCTATTTTTTATTGGCCATTTATGAGTCATTCAAGGCAGCAACGATTACGTTGTTGGCAAAAGAGGCTGATAAAAGCTCATTTTTTATAACCATTATTATTCCGTTAGTCATCGCTTCTTGCCTTGTTTTTATCATTACGTTGTTGAGCTTCATATTTCTTTATAAAGAAATTTTTTATCTGTTAAAGGTGCCATCATTTTTTTATGGTTCAACTTATTATTTTTGTTCATCATTGATATTAGCTAATGCGTTGACTGGTGTTTTCTACATTTTTTTAGCGGCATTTATTGCACTAAAAAAACCATTGATTGCTGCAACTTTTTCCGTCTTTATATCAGTATTAATTTGTGTTTTTACTTATTTGTTTTCAAATGTAATGGGCTATAACTGGGTGGGGTATATCATGGCTTTGGTTTTATCCAGTGCATTAGGCATTGTATTATCTATGTTTTATGTACAAGAAAAATTTTTAACGTTATCGCACTCTGTTTCACTTTCCCGAACAGCACTGATCAATGGAATTATCTTACCCCTTAAAGCGGGCTTTCCGGTTTTTGTTTCTTATTTATTAATTTTATCTAATTTAGTGTTTATTAACATAGTTTTGGTCAACTTTGGTGCTTCTGTGCTCACTGGATTTTCCATTGCCTATCGTATTCAAAGTGTTGCCATTATTCCTGCCATTGCAATGGGTACAGCAATGGCGGTGTTATACAGTAGATGTCTGTATAGCAAAAATTATCAAACAGCAGAGCAAATATTGCTGGTTGGATTTGCAGGTTGCATATTGATTTATATGGTAATTTCAGTTTTTTTGTATATCAATAAAATAAGCATCATTCATTTTATAACAAGCGATCAATCTGTAGTTTTACCCGCGGCTACCTATTTATGCTACCTATCTTTAACTTATATAGCAATGGGACCCTTTTTGGCTTATTTGACAATGTTAGAGCAAACTGGCTCTGGCAAAAAAGCACTGATGATTAATAGCGTTTATTTTATTTTATCCATGGTTCTCGGTATTAGTTTGACGGCTTATTTTAATAATTACAAATACCTTTATCTTTCTATAGCAATTATTAATGTGATGACATTTTTATACGTGGTGACGATGTTATTAATCCGTTATTTAATGAGAAGTGGTAATAAATTTTTAAACTTAAGGAGAAATGAAAAGTGTACGATTACTTCACTAAGCTAAATGATTACATTGAAAATTCATCCGTACAAAATCCTGAAAAAATAGCCTTGATATACGGTAATAAAAAATTTACCTATCAAGAGATGGATAATTTTGCCAATCAATTTTGCCATTATTTATTAGAGACCGGTGTACAGCCAGGAGAGCGTGTCGTTGTTTCATTAGGAAATTGCTTTGAAACGGTTATTGGCTTTTGGGGGACATTAAAAGCAGGTGCAGTAATATCTATCGTCAGTCCAGACACAATCGGAGAGAAATTAAAATATATCATAGAAGACTCGGGTGCATCCCTATTACTTTGCTCAAAAACCCAATATGACAGTATTATTGGCTATCGTGAAATGAATATTACTCTGAAGGAGCACACGAAGTGCGACGACCCCCGAGTAGCCGCAGGGCCGGGTGTTGAGCCGTCTAGGCGAAATACAAGGCAACCGACACGGCGTTGAGCCA
>JABEVJ010000174.1 GCA_013043985.1 Legionellales bacterium
GTGTTTTATTGTATTTTTATCTGACCCGTGTTTTAGGCGTCAATAAAGATAAAGCGAAACTCATTGCCGAAGCAACGGCGAATAAAGATGGAAATGCCGGAAAGTATTTTGAAATCAATGAAGACAAAGCAGGTAACGTAGTTTGGGGATATAGGCAGTGTGAAGTTCCTTTGCAAAAAAATATTTATCAGAAAATCATTCATGATACTGACTGCCTTGACATTATAAGGGCAAGGGCAATTTTTGATGCAAAATATCTTGATTTTTATCAGGAAATTGCCAGCCAAAATAATAGCCTTGCATTGGAAGAAATGGCACATCTTATTCTTGAGGCAAGAAGTCTGATTGAGATCCAGGGTGATTCCTTTCAGCGAGCAGATGCAGGCATCAAGAAAAAATATGAAAATGAAAATGCATATTATCGTTGCATGGGCAGTATTGATGAAAATACGCATCACATTTTACATACTGTTTTGAAAGAATCGTTATCGGAAGAAGAATTGAGACAGGCTAGTCTGGTTGATTTAACCCCTTGGCAAGCAGAAAAAGGACTTGATGAAAATAACATGAAATCAGCATTAAGGGAAGGACGGATATTCGGCAGGGGCATTGCCAGTCCATCTTCCTTAACCGATAAATATCCTGACGAAAGCAATGCTGCATTGGAAATACGTAAAACACAGCGGGAAATAGGTATTGCTACTCGCAGTAATAGTAAAGAAAAAAAAGGTAATCCACTGCGTTCTGTTTCTATGCTGGGTTATGGAGCAGGTGTGTATTCAAGTGCGGGATTTTTAATTGTAGCTCCAGTTGCAGAGGCTGTCAGTGAGGTGGCTGAAATAGATATCGGAACCGGAATGAAGAAAAAAAAGTATAAAAACAGCATAAAAGGCGACGTAGCCAAAGAGAAGCTTTTTCAATTACATGAAAAATTAAAACTTGGCGGGGGTTCAATTCAATTTAAAGGGATGAATTTTACATCCATTCACAATGAAATTTTATATGACACAAACCATTATGATGCAGTCTATTACTCAAACGATCCTAATCATTACAATGCCGCTGCTTCATTAAACCCTTATTCTGTCCACGTTTATTCCCCGATTTTGCAGGCAGTTTATTTACAAAAACAATACCAACTGCAATATCAGGAAATGAAAACAAAATATCTTGTTGAATTTGGAGAGCAGACTGGAACAGAAAAATTTATTGAGCGTTTTGGAAGCCTTTCGTCTTTACCTCTATTTGAATATTCAGGTATTCATAACAAAATAAGGAGGGTAGAAGAGGTTGAACTGACTGATGAAAATTTGATCGCCATGTGGACTGAAATGTGTACTGATTACCTTAAAAAAGAAGAGAATAAAAATAAAATATATTCGATGAGTATTAAAGAAATAAAAATGTATAGTATGTATTCAAATAGGCCAAATTTGTTATTCACGACTAATTCTTCAGCCGATGAAAATTACCCGGCACATCTCAGGCAGAAAATTGATTTTGCAATTAACAGGGAAAGACAGAAAATCATTGATTTTCAGACCAATGAAATGGCTGAAAAAATAAATGCGGGTGAATTGAGTATTTTTTCCGGAGAAACATTCAAATATTTATTAAATAATCCGTTACTTAATGAAGTGTGTAAAGATAAAATAAGCAGTGAAATAGCTAAGATGTTAGATCTGGCTGATTCTCAATTCTTCTTTAATGAAAAAACAGCTGATGTATTGTCAATTGATTTAATTCAAAAACCGTCTCTGCGTTTAGGAGAGAAAATTACCGTAGGCGAACTTTTGATACCAATGTTTTTTGATACTGTTGCCGTGAAGCTGTATATTCTGGCAAAAAAATATAACTTCCATGATGTTGTTGATATTATCAAACAGCGGGCTTTGGATAGAGTTAAAAAAGCCGTTGCTGAAATTAATCAAAAAATCAGTGATGGCACTTTCCTCAAATCACCGATTCAGGATAGGTCATTTATTAAATTTACTGCATTTATCAGCACATTCGATATTTTTTCAGATGAAATAGCTGATGAGGTAAATTCAAAGTGTGAATTTTTCATTGACCGCCTTACCAGCGCATTGTTTGAAAATCCCCGCGGTTACGGACTTTCATATTTTTGGATAATTGAGGAGATGATGTCAATTGAAATACTAAAGGAGAAAACAAAAAGCTGCGTTTTAGATAAAATTGAATGCATTGCACCCATGTTATCAGAAGGGGTTACCTTATATTTCCAATTTTGTCGCCTGTTCAATCGGCGTGAAAAAAAAGAAATGATGAATATGATTGACAAAAAAATTAAAAAAGGACATATTGAAGACAGGCTTGAGCAGATATCCGGTCTGTTTCCTTTTAATGATAACAACCTGGATTTGTTTGAATTAATAATGAATAAAATGGATGCAGGTAATTGTGAAATGAACATGAAGAATTGGTGTAAACTGATTATGATTAACTTGAAAAAAATGACTCCAGGTGATCGCTTCAGCCCTTCTCAGATGCACATTATTGAAAATAAATGGCAGGAAAGATGTCAAAGTTTCCTGAAAGCTATCGACGCTGAAAATTATCGGGACTCACTAATACAAATGGTCA
The DNA here is from genome assembly GCA_013043985.1 of Legionellales bacterium. Taxonomy (GTDB): domain Bacteria; phylum Pseudomonadota; class Gammaproteobacteria; order UBA1113; family UBA1113; genus JABEVJ01. The sequence continues at coordinate 2,605 of JABEVJ010000174.1, forward strand.
CTGTATTGGATAATAATATTCAATTAAAGATTGAGTTACCACTCGATACCCTGACAGAAAAGTTTAACGACTGTCTGGGTAATTTTCTACTCCTGAAAAAGGAAGGGGATGAGTTGGATTCAAAAACATTATTATTGATTGAGGCGTTGGATCAAAAACTGCCATTTCATGAAGGGCGAGTCGCTTCAATCAATCATTTATTTGAAACAAGTGAGACAAGTCTTGTGTCAAGTATTTGCTCTTGAATTTTGATCTGGCTACACTAATCAGGACAAAAGGATTAAACTAAACCTGAGTAAGTAGGAGAAGAGAAGTGGAGCAGAAAAAGAACAGCAAGTATACAGAAGA
>JABEVJ010000175.1 GCA_013043985.1 Legionellales bacterium
GAGTGGCATTGTAAAAAATGCAATGAGTGTACTTATGGCTTGACGCTGCCTTGTGATGGATGCGGGAAAAAATCACTTTACATGGGCTGAGTAGTTACTCTGTATCATTATTAGCGGTGTTAACCCAAGATACATCAAGAGGGGGTAAATTATCAATGCTATTTGCAGAATAAATATAATTTTTTGATCTTGCTTGTGAATCACAACCATAGGAAAATCTTCAACAAAGCAAGATTCCCAAGCAAAAACACCTCGCTGTACAAAGCCACGGGTTGCCTCAATGCTTGGATCTTTAGCCCATGGCTGCCATTTTTGCAAAAGATCTAATGAATTGTTTACCGCTTTATTGAGGGGAAATTCGTCACCAAGATGTACTGGCCTTATTATCAAACGAGGTGTTTCTATTTGTATGAGTTTATAAATTTTCATATTGATTATCCGCGTAGAGGTGAGCTGCCATTCATACGAGCCGACCTGTGGCATTTTTGATGAGTTCCCGTAACCAGATATGCGCTGGATCATTCTGCATTCAGGACATGCCAATACATATTAGCAAAGTTCGCGGCGCATATAAAATGATGTTATCTGTACACCACATTAAAAATGCTCTATGTTAATTAAGCGCGCTGAATAGTATACTTGCGATAATTTATCGTTTACTACGATTGAAGGTAATAAAACATCATTAAAACTATGTTTTTACCCAGGAACTCATATATTCGGTGATATACCCATCGTACTTCAAGATGCGAAGTTTGCATCTTGAAGTACGATGGGTATAGTTGGCACTTTAGGAAAAAATACTCAAGAATATGGATATAAATTTAAATAGGCAAGTAATATAATGGCAAATATTATACATAATGAAGATACACGTGTAAAAATCCCTACTATCCTTCACCTGATGAGGTTGGGTTATGGTTATTTGTCGCTCAAGAATCAAATCTTGGACGAGGGCACCAATATATTTCCCGATCTATTTTCACCAGCCATCGCAAAAATCAACCCAGGGATTGAGCCGGATGATATCAAACGCCTATTGGAAGATATTAAGCTATCATTGGATAATGAGGACTTAGGGCAAGCCTTCTTTAAAAAGCTAACTGACCGATCCAATACCAAGTTAATCGATTTCGAAAACTTTAATAACAATAGCTTTCTTGTTGTGACGGAGCTGACCTATCAAAATGGTGACGAACAGTTCCGGCCAGATATCACCTTACTAATCAACGGCATGCCCTTGGTTTTTATTGAGGTTAAAAAACCAAATAATCGTGAAGGCATTCTGGCTGAGCATCAGCGTATGAATAGACGCTTCCAGAATACTAAGTTTAAGCGATTTGCCAACATTACTCAATTTATGATTTTCTCCAATAATATGGAGTATGATGATGGTGTTTCAGAACCAATACAAGGGGCATTTTATGCCAGTAGCTCCTATCAAAACCTGACTTTTAACTACTTTCGTGAAGAAGAAGTACTAAACCTGACTGCTTTGCTCAAATCTGCGAGCGCAGAAGACGAATTGATAGTGCTCAAAGACAACAATTTGGAAGTTATTCGTAGTAATCCTGAATTTATCACCAATAAAGATCCTAACCGACCGACAAACCGCATTTGTACCTCGTTACTCAGTAGAGAGCGATTAGCCTTTATTTTACGTTATGCCTTAGCATATGTATCAGAAAAAGAGGGTCTACAAAAGCACATCATGCGTTACCCGCAGTTATTTGCAACTAAAGCCATAAAGCAGACACTCCAAAAAGGCATTAGAAAAGGTATTATTTGGCACACTCAAGGAAGCGGAAAAACTGCACTGGCGTTTTATAATGTAGAATTTTTAACAGCCTATTTTCAACAACAGCGGATTATCCCAAAGTTCTATTTCATCGTTGATCGATTGGATTTGTTAAAACAGGCTCAGCATGAATTCAAAGCTCGTGGCCTTACGGTCCATACCATTAATTCACGAGAAGCTTTTACAAAAGAGATTAAAACCACTCAGGTTATCCACAATCATTTTGGTAAGCCGGAAATCACAGTGATCAATATCCAGAAGTTTAAAGATGATCCAGATGTGGTCTCTACTAAAGATTATGATGTCTCAATTCAACGGATATATTTTCTTGATGAGGTTCACCGAAGCTACGATCCTAAAGGTAGTTTTTTGGCAAATCTAAGTCAATCGGACACTAATGCAATAAAAATTGGCTTAACAGGAACACCGTTATTAGGGGATGACTGCAATTCACGGATAATCTTCGGCGATTATATTCACAAATACTACTATAACGCTTCCATTGCTGATGGTTATACACTACGTCTGATTCGCGAAGAGATCGCCACCAATTACAAAATGGTATTGAAACAAGCGTTAAAAGAAATAGAAGTGAAAATGGGCGATATTGATCGCAGACAAATCTATTCACATCCCAGCTTTGTTGAACCGATGCTTGACTACATTATCACCGATTTTCAAAAAAGCAGAGGTGCATTTAACGATTCATCGATTGGCGGCATGGTGATCTGTGACAGCTCGGACCAGGCTAAAAAGATGTTTGAGATTTTTAATAGCACTTATGCTCGAACAAAAAAAACAGCAGCACTCATTCTACACGACAATGGCGACAAAGATAAACGTGATGGCTGGGTAAATGATTTTAAAGCAGGTAAAATTGACTTGCTGTTTGTGTATAACATGTTGCTTACAGGCTTCGATGCCAAACGTCTGAAAAAGCTTTATTTAGGCCGGATTATCCGTAAACACAATTTGTTACAGGCGCTTACCCGGGTAAATCGCCCTTACCAAGACTTTCGCTATGGTTATGTGGTTGATTTTGCCGACATTCGGAAAGAGTTTGATGCCACTAACAAAGCCTACTTTGACGAATTGCAGTCTGAGCTTGGTGACGAGATGGAGCACTACTCCCATCTGTTTAAATCACCGGAGGAGATAAGGCAGGAAATTGAACATATCAAAGATGTGCTATTCCGCTTCGACATTGAAAATGCCGAAGTTTTTACGAATCAACTTAGCCAAATACACGACAGAAAAACTGTACTCGCTTTAAAAAAGGTGTTAGCTGATGCCAAAAGCTTGTATAATCTTATTCGCTTACAGGGCGAATTAGATTTTTTAAATAAACTTGATTTTAACAAGCTCAATATTCTGTATCGCGATACCTGTAATCGTCTTGACTTACTCAATCTGAAAGAAAGCCTCGAACAAGGTAGCGATACGGTTAATCTGCTCAATGTGGCTTTGGAAGATGTGATCTTTCAATTCATCAAAATTAGTGAAGAAGAACTTGTAATCGCCGACAAGCTTAAAAACGCGCTTCGCAAAACGCGCGAGGCATTGGCGAGTAATTTTGATCAGCAAGATCCCCGGTTTATTACCCTGAAAGAAGAACTACAACGTCTTTTCAAGAAGAAGAACCTTAATGAAGTCACTCAGGATGAGATGGTTGCCAATATTGACGCACTTGATAAAATTCATGAACGCGTGAAAGAGCTGAACCGGCAGAATAATCAATTGCGTCAGAAATATCACGGCGATGCGAAATATACACGTATTCATAAGCGCTTGATAGAGCGTGGCGACATCAATGAGTTAGAGCGCAAAATTTTTGAAGCGTTGATTGGTGTAAAACAGGATGCCGATGAGCAGGTACTCAATAACACCCAAATGTTGGGAAATGAAGGCTATTTTGAACGTAAAATGATGCCAATAGTAATAGAACGCTTTAAAAATCAACAAAATATTCAACTGAATCCAGATGCTTCGCATTATATCAACCACCTAGTGGTTAATGAGTATCTACAAGAATTTAATACGGGAGCGCGTACGTGGTAGAGCTGGAATTTCAACAAAAAACCAAACAACTCATCGATAGCTTAAAAAGCATTTGTGCTCATTATGGCTTGGGCAACGATGGTAATGAATTCAAAATCATTACTCAAATTTTTCTATACAAGTTCTTAAACGATAAATATGCTTTTGAAGCGAAAAAAATTGATACGAATATCGCCAAGGCCGAAAAATGGGAAGTAGCTCTTTCCCAAATGAGTGAAGAAAATCAGCAAATGCTTCAATTGCAGATGTGCCCGGATGCTGCTCGTTTAAAACCAAACCATTTTATCGCCTATCTATTCAGCCACCAGAACGCGCCAGATTTTGCCAAGCTGTTTGATGATACCCTCATGGATATCGCCATCAGTAATAATGATGTTTTTGCCGTTAAAACCGATGGTGGCGCAAAAGTTGTCTTGTTCGATCGCATCAGCCAATACATTTCCGATGAATCCAAACGTGATGCTTTTTGCCGTGCCATTATCAATAAACTGGTAGAGTTCAGCTTCGAACGCATCTTTATGCAAAAATTTGATTTTTACGCTACCATCTTTGAATACCTGATCAAAGATTACAACAGTAATTCAGGCGGTAAATACGCAGAATATTACACACCTCATGCAGTTGCGCGCATTATGGCAGCCATTTTGGTGCCAAAAGAACAACAGGGAAAAATCAAGAACGTCAGTTGTTATGATCCATCGGCTGGCTCCGGTACCTTGTTAATGAATATAGCTCACGCCATCGGTGAAAGTCGTTGCAGTATTTACACCCAGGATATTTCACAAAAATCATCCAATCTGTTGCGACTGAATTTGATTCTTAATAGCTTGGTGCACTCGATCCCAAATGTGATTCAGGGGAATACCATACTACACCCTTATCACAAGGAGGGCAGCGAGCTGAAGCGTTTTGACTATATTGTCTCTAACCCACCCTTTAAAATGGATTTCAGCGATTTTAGGGACGAGCTAGACAACAAAGAAAATCAACAGCGTTTCTTTGCAGGTATCCCTAAAATCAAAGCGAAAGACAAGGACAAAATGGAAATTTACCAGCTGTTCTTGCAGCACATCATTTACTCGCTAAAACGCGGTGGTAAAGCAGCTGTGGTTGTACCCACAGGCTTTATTACCGCGCAATCAGGAATTGATAAAGGCATTCGTGAATATCTGGTCAAGCACAAAATGCTGGCTGGCGTTGTATCTATGCCATCCAATATCTTTGCCACTACCGGTACCAACGTATCAATCCTCTTTATCGACGATACTAACAAAGGCAATGTAGTACTGATTGATGCCTCCAATCTTGGTCAAAAAGTGAAAGATGGTAAAAACCAAAAAACGGTATTGGCACCAGAAGAGGAACAGCGCATCATTGATGTGTTTAACGCAAAACAAGCTGAAGACAATTTCTCGGTTACAGTCAGTTATGATGAAATTGCTGCGAAAAATTATAGTTTAAGTGCGGGCCAGTATTTTGATGTGAAGATTGAGTACGTTGATATCACCCCAGAGCAGTTCGCTGAGAAGATGAAAGGGTTTACTGACAATCTGGAGAGTCTTTTTAGTCAATCGCGTGAGTTGGAGGCGGAGATTAAAAAGCAGTTGGCAGGGTTGAAATATGAGTAAGACTATTCCTGCAACCCAGTATTGTAAGTCCATATTTGATGGTACACATGATACACCTAAACCAGCACGTGCAGGTTTCCCCCTAGTTACCTCGAAGCATATTACAAATGATAGGTTGGATATAAGTACGGCTTATTTAATCTCTTCCGCTGACTATGCAACTATCAATAAACGAAGCAAAATTTCTCAATGGGATATCTTGTTCAGCATGATTGGCACTGTAGGTGAAGTTTACTTAGAGAAAGATGAAAAAACAAATTATGTGATAAAAAACATTGGTGTTTTTTCTTGCCAAAACGAAAAAAAGGCTAGATGGCTTTATTACTATTTAAAAAGTCCCGCTGCTAAAAATCATGTAAGAAGATATTTAAACGGAGCAGTGCAAAAATTCTTATCTTTAGGAGCTATGAGAGAGTTTCCTGTTTTGCCTTATAATGAAGCTGTTTGCAAAGGTGTTGATCTAATTGCTGCTCTTGACGCTAAAATCGAACTCAACAACCGTATCAACACTGAACTGGAAGCCATGGCAAAAACCCTGTACGACTACTGGTTTGTACAGTTCGATTTCCCCGACGCCAATGGCAAACCCTACAAAACATCCGGCGGAAAGATGGTCTACAACCCAGTGTTAAAACAGGAAATTCCAGAGGGATGGTTAGCTGGTACGTTGGATGACTTAGGACGGATTGTCGGAGGTAGCACTCCATCAACGAAGAACCCAGATAATTTTACTTCTAATGGAACGCCGTGGATTACTCCTAACGATCTGTCTGATAACCAAGGCAATAAGTTTATTACTAAAGGGGCACAAGATATATCCGATCAGGGCATCAAAGATGCTTCTCTAAAAAAATATCCAGCGGGAACAGTGTTGCTTAGCTCTCGTGCACCAATTGGATACATGGCTATTGCCAGAAGCGAACTAACAACTAATCAAGGCTTTAAGTCTTTCATTCCGACAAACAACTTTTCTTCAGCTTTTATTTATTACACAGTGAGGAACTCGCTGAAGACCATTACACAGTATGCTTCTGGCTCAACTTTTAAAGAAATATCAGGCTCAGTACTGAAAACAGTTAAAATTTCATTACCTGTTTCAAACGTTGTTGATACATTCACCAAGTTAGTCGAATCTGGCTTCGAACATCAATATCTACTAGAGAAAGAAAATAAATTACACGCACAACTACGAGACTGGCTCCTTCCCATGCTAATGAACGGACAAATAAAGGTAAAATAACAAGGATAATTTTTGAAGCAAGCTTGCAAAAAAAGCCACTCTGTTATTCATACTCTTTTAAAATAGTCTCAAACTAGACCGCCTATGGCTCTATTATTCAAGCAAAGAAAAAAGAATTGCCGCATAAGTTATCACCAAATGCGGTACAGCCATCTTAAATTTATTTTTGTGTAGCTGTTATAGCTTAACTGGATTACAATAACACCACAATTTTAAGGGTACGTTTATGGTAGAATTCGACTTTCAAAATATTCTGGCTTTGACAAAACAAGGGGAATCGTCCACCTTGGAATTTAAAAAAAGCACAACCCAATTGAAAAGCGCGGCAGAATCTCTTTGTGCTTTTTTAAATACTCATGGTGGATTAGTATTTATTGGGGTACTTCAAAATGGTGACGTTGTTGGTCAGCATATCTCTGATGCTACACAACAAGAAATTGCTAATTTAATGCAGAAATTTGAACCCCATGCGAGTATAAATATTAGCTATATTTCTGTTCCTAATACTGATAAAAAAGTCATAGTAATGCAAGCATTACCTCACCCAAATGAAAAGCCTTATATTTTTGATGGACGTCCTTATTATCGCGAACAATCATCTACCATTCAAATGCCCCAGAGTCGTTATCAACAGCAATTAATTCATCGACAAAACCATCCATTGGCATGGGATAAACAAACTGCTACCGATTATGCAATGGAAGATCTTGATCATGAGCGAATTATAAATGTTTTTCAGCAAAGTATAAAAAGAGAACGTATTCCGGCAAATTCAGCTACCGATGACATTCATGAAATATTGTGGCGGATGAAACTACTACGTGAAAATAAATTAACAAATGCAGCCGTAGTACTTTTTTGTAAAGAAGCTATGCCATTATATTCACAATGCTTAGTAAAGTTAGCTTCATTTCGCGATCAAACAAAGCGCGATTTTATTGATTCGCAGCAAATTTATGGCAATCTTTTTTACCTATATGAAATAAGTCAAGAATTTCTTCGGCGCCACACTTCTATTGCTAGTCATTTTATTTCAACTAGTGATGAAAGGATTGATATTCCTGACTACCCATTATTAGCTGTTAGAGAGGCACTCATTAATGCATTTTGTCATAGAGATTATGCAACTATTGGTGGTGCAGTAACTGTTTCAATTTATCCAGACTCTTTGGAAATTACTAGTCATGGCAACCTACCTAATGGTTTAACCCCTGAATTATTAAAAGTTAGACATGATTCACAACCTCGCAATTCATTAATGGCAGATGTGCTTTATCGATGTGGTTTAATTGAAACTTATGGAACAGGTACTCAAGAAATTGTTCGTATATGCCAAGAAGAAGGTAGACCTGAACCTGATTTTATTGAGCGTGCTAATGTAGTCGTTGTAAAAATGTATAAAGCTTCAATTAAACAACCTCAAAAACAATCACAGCAAAATGAATTAAGTGAACGTCAAAAAACTATTCTTACACTTTTAGAAAACCAACCTTTCCTCACGAATCAACAAATCATGGCTGAATTAAAATTAGCAGAACGTACCTTGCGGCGTGATTTAGTTTCACTAAGTTCTCTTAGTCTTATTGAGTCAAAAGGAGTTGGACGAGCTAAAGAGTGGTTTATTAAAAAATAGTAAATGCGGCCAAATGCGGCCAAATGCGGCCAAATGCGGCCAAATGCGGCCAAGTAAGGATTATGAGGCCTCGAGCCTCTTTCTGGAAAGCCTAATTAAATCAATCTATTATAAGCGACTAAAAAAACACTAATTTATTTTTGACTTGGGTTTGTTATTTTCTCCCTGTGATGACTCCATAGAAGTATTCGTTTTTTGATGAGAAAAAAGGCTATAAAGACTATTCCCACATTTTGCGACAATTTTCCGCGCTGCAACGCCTGCAGCCGTGTTAGTTATGCCGTGACTAACCCCCATCCCGTTATTCCAATTTATTAAGGTGAAAATTGGGGCACCGCTATATTTACCAAGCCAATTTAATGTTTTTCCTGTGTTAGTCCAACCATTAGTTTGCGCCTTATTGGACAATTTTTTGATCATATTATCCACTTGCGTTAACGTAAGATGCGTTGCTGCTAGCGTAAGAGTATCCAAAGCAGCTTGCGATCCGAGAGAAATTATTTTTTCCCAAGACTCATCTTCTGAATTTTCAGATTGGAAATAATAATACGCGAGTAAGGTACTAGCGTAATAAAGGCTATAATGAACCAATTCTGGTGCATATTTTAATAACGGTATTTGAGTGTTATGAGCAGCGCAAATGGTTTCTATTACATCTTTAAGTCCTAACAATGCACCGTATGATCCAGCATAAGCAGCTGATGTTAAGTGTTCTTCAATAAAAGTCGGTGGAAGATCAATACAGATATTTAATGTTTCTGCAATGTCTAATTCGGCAAATATTCCGGTACGATGTAATATATTATGAGAGACGCCATCGCTTGCTCGGCATAAAAGCGGTGTACCATAGAATTCTGCTGAGCCTATTTCATTGTTATTAGAATTAAACGCGCGATATATGAAAATGGGTAATTTAGTAATAGGATGATACTGAATCTGATCATCCCAACTGTCCCAAGCGATCAAATCAGCACCATCAAAAGGTATGTTTTTATTATTGATTTGCGCATTGATACAACTCACGGCAAAATCATTCATCATGGTGTTTTTTTCATTTTCTTCAATTAGCTGGGAATTTTCTTGCTTCATAGGTGTGTTTTCAACAAGTATAGAAGGAGAAGATAATATTTCTAAAAACTGATTGCTATTTCCTAATAACGAAGGACTTGGAGTTAATGTCGGCGAAGAGTGAGAAATTTTAAGTACGCTTTCTTGTTGGAGTTCCGTAAGTTTTGAAGCAGTAATGTATTGAAGAAGTAAAGTGCGCATTTCTTCATTTTTAGCATAATGTATTACATTGATATTGATATTGTTTACTTGGCGTTCGTAATTTACATTCGCACCATATTGAAGTAATAATTTCACAGCATCAATATTGTTTTCATTTACCGCAAAAATTAATGGTGTTATTTTTGTTTCAATGTCAATGAAATCCGGGTTCGCACCCATTTTTAACAGTTTCGCTGCAATGACTAAACAAGATTGAGTAATAGCAACCATCAACGAAGAATAGCGATGATGTTTTTGATTCAAAATTTCGTGCGTTAAAGAATCCGCATGATAATCAAGTGCATCAGGATCGTTGCTTTGTATTGCAAGAAGTGGAAGCGTTACAATTGAATTAAAGGCATGTTGGCCTACTTTTTGGCTATATTCTGCAACGAGATTTTTAGGTGATAACTTAAATGAATCAAAAGATTGAATTTTAATATTAAGCAAAATACCGTTTTTAAATGTATTTAATGTATCAAAAAATATACGTCTTTTTCCCTCAGAATTCAGAGAAGAATGTTGTTCATTGGAACAAACAATGAAACAAAATTCTTTCATCATATTTTCCCAAACTATGTCGGGATCAATCGTAGCTCCAAAATCTTGTAATGGTCTTATGTAATAGAATTTATTATCATTTTTAACAAAACCAACAGCATGCATATATCCATTTAGCGATATTAAGGAATTATTTGGAAATTCTTCTACTATCAGTTTGATGAAGTCAGCCTTGTTAAACAGGCCAGTAATTTGATAATCTGATTTCAAGTCATTTTCTTTTCGTGCTTTATCAAGCAGAGGAATAATTTTGGCAAAGTCGCCTTGAATAAATTTCAGATCAGAATCAAAAAAATTATCGGGGTAAGCAAAAGCTACGATGTCTCGAACAAATGGTTTTATGGATTTTTTAACTTCGCGCGGCAGATCTTCTGCGGAACTATAATCTTGAATACTATCCATGTGTTTTTTAAACCAACCAAAAGTATGTGGATCATTTTCTTTCTTGTGTAGATTATTTAAACTCTCTGAAATACAGTAATTAAATAGCTTCGTTAAACCCACACACAAGCCTTTGTCGGCGTAATCATAGCCGAATTTGGCTGCTAAAAAAGTTAAGAGTGCTCCCTTAGAAGGAGATGGCCTCGATAAGAGGGATAACAGTTTATTTTTTTTCATTTATTTATAGCACCATTATATATAGTCACCGCGATTGAGATCTCGAGTTTCTAAAATATTGTTGAGCGCTCGATGTCATTCCGTACGGAAGCCGCGCTTGAAGGTGAAAAGAGTCGTGAGCTTCATACGACTTGAGATACGGAACCCAAGTGGGAGATGCATGAAAAAATCAGACTAAATCTCTGTAAATA
>JABEVJ010000176.1 GCA_013043985.1 Legionellales bacterium
GATATTTTCGCCGAAAAGCTTAAGTTTGCTCTAAAATAGAGCAGCAACTGTTGAAAATAGTAATTTTAAATTTCCATCATACTTGGTGCGGAATGTGAGGGTTAATAATTGATTTTACAATCAGGGCATTTTCTTTGTTTTCAGGGAGATTCTGTATGAATGACCGATCGATTTTCACTTTATCTGCCGGAATTCTGGGTAGATAACTAAAGGAAGAGTAGCCTGTACCAAAATCATCAATCGCAAAACCAAACCCCATTTTATGTAAAGCAGCTAAAATGGCAATATTATGCTGAATTCCCTCCATCAAAGCGCTCTCCGTGATTTCAAGCTCAATATTTTTTGAGAGCACGTTGAACCTACTAGTCAGTTCTTCTATATGCTCAAGAAAATGGTAATTATTTTCAAACTGTTTTGCAGAAATATTCACAGAGATCGGGGGCCCCAGCCAATCTGATGCAATTTTTTCAAAAACTTCTCGTAATACATATTCATTGAGCGAATTGATTAAACCTATTTCTTCTACTACTGAGATAAAATCTGCAGGCAGGATGAGGTTCGGCCGACATCCTGGTGAAAAGGTATCATATGTATAGAGTAATATAAATATACTTAAAAACACTTTGGAGTCTAAGGAGGCTACAGTTGTTGTTCGCGTTTGTAACGGCTTTCATATACTATACTTTTTATTCATCACACCTAAATGGTATTCGTCATGTCAAAATTCTTTAAATTAACGATTTCTATCGTCATCAGCCTCGCACTGGTTATGTTGGGTTTTTTTTATACTTATCAATTTAGAGCTTCAGCCCCTCATCCGCCAATTACGGACGGTCAATGGTTTACACCCACTAAACCGATGCCTTCTTTCACATTCACCGCTGATAACGGCCAGTCATTCACCCAGCATAACCTGCAGGGACATTGGTCTTTGCTTTTTTTTGGCTACAGCCGTTGTCAGCATGTGTGTCCTACGACTCTCGGGGTATTAAAACAGGCCTATAACAACTGGCAAAAACAATTGCCCCCCAACCAGTTACCCCAGGTTATTATGATTTCTATTGATCCTGCCCGTGATACAGTTGATGATATGCATCAGTTTGTAAAATCATTCAATAATAGTTTTATTGGATTATGCGCTGATTCCAGCGCAACGCTCGCCTTGCAAAAAGAACTGCATGTGTACGCTATTATTATTCCTGCTACCGATGGTAAGCCTGCTGATTACATGATAAAACATACTCCAGAACTCTTGCTTATCAATCCGCAAGGTCAAATTCAGGGCTATTTTAATTTTCCCGAAAAGGTAGACACTTTAACCAGCGATTACCTTGGTATTGCCAAAATAGATGATACTGCCGGAAAATGAATATCACCCTGAAACGATTTGCTGGATGGTTGCCTCTTCTATTAACACTGGCAGGTTGCTCTGCTTCATTAAGTACGGTTGACGATAAAACTGTTTCCCTACAGCAGTTAAAAGGGAAATGGGTTATCGTTACTTATTGGGCGGATTGGTGCGATAATTGTCAATCAGAAATTCTCGAGCTAAATAAATTTTACAGGGAACATAAAAGTCAGGATGTTATTTTATTAGGGGTTAATTTTGATAATCTGCCCATCAATCAACTTGAAAAAGACATTGCCCAAAATCATATTCACTATCCCATACTAAAAAACAACCCTGCTGATTTGCTGAAATTAGGCACGGTTGATGTTTTACCAACTACGTTCATAATAAATCCTCACGGGAAGATTGTTTATAAACTCATGGGGAGCCAGTCTGCGGAAACGCTGGACAAAATAATCACCACTTCCAATAAATGAAAGCTATACGCGCCCGCATCATTTTCTAACTTCGGCAAATTCCCGTTTTTTTCAGGATAATTTCCAGCAGGCAAAACCGGGTAATGCCGCTTTGAAACAAATTGGCTCCGACAAATACCGTTATCCAAAGAAACTCACTGCTCACGTAGAGCGGGCTGGCAGGGGAACCTAACAACAGTGTGATTAAGATCATGGCTCCAGCAAAAATATGGACGATTCTATCAGCGTTCATCATAGCTCCTTATTTACAATTAGTTAACGTGTCTTCTGGTACATCAACGTCAGGCTTCAATGCAGGCTTTCCCCAGTTTTTCCAGCTTAAATAAACCAACGGGATCACAAATAGCGTGAGTGTGGTGGAAGCAAACGCTCCAAAAATCAAGGACACGGCAAGTCCTCCAAACACTGGATCGGTTATCATCACCGATGATCCAAACATAATCGCCAGTGCTGTCAGTAAAATGGGCAATAACCTGACTACGCCAGCATGCATTACCGCCGATTCAATGGATGCGCCTTGCCGTTGATGCTCCAGGATAAAATCAATCAGCAGCAGCGAGTTACGCACGACAATGCCTGCCAGGGCAATAACCCCTATCAAGGAGGTTGCCGTAAACGGTTCATGGGTCAGCCAATGCCCGGGAAAAACACCAATGAGGGTCAATGGAATGGCACCCATGATGATGATAGGAATAAAAAACGATCGGTAAAAACCCGTGAGTAAAATATAAATCAGCAAAAGAGCAACAATGAAAGCCGTGCCCAGATCGCGAAAGACATCCAGGGTCAAACGCATTTCTCCGAGCCAGAATAATTGAGTATGCGCCACATCATCTGGCTGGGCTTCTTTAAAACCCAAATCACCAACCTGTAAACGGGTGCCATCAGGCAAAGCTAGCCCGTTCAGCCGCTTTGTTCCTGTTGTCACCGCATACACCGGGCTCGATTTCAGCATCTCGCCTGTAACATAAACAACCTCATGTTGATCACGAGTATAAATGGGCTTATCCTGTATCGTTTTTTTAAACTCCGCGATGCTGGCTAATGGAATCATATTGTTCTGGCGATTTAATAAATACACATTGCCAAGTGCAGTGAAATTTTCCCGGGAAGTGGCGGGTAAGCGCAAAACAATATTGACGGGCTCTTGATCACCCGGTTGATGGATACTGCCGACATTCACGCCCGCAAAGTACGCGGCAACGGCGTCGGTGAGCGTACTCGGAACCAATCCGGCCATGACTGCTTTGTTTCTATCCACGAGGATTTGATATTCAGGCAGGTTTTGTGTGACGGAGCTGTCTATATTGATCATGCCATAGATATGCGGATAAATTTGGCTGACAATATATTGTGCGATATTTTGTAACTCGGGATAACTGGCACCATACAGCCCTGCCTCCATCTGTGAGCGAACTGGTGGCCCAGGCGGTGTCTCAAATAACTTGATACGTGCCTCAGGAAAGGCTTGTCTTACCCCTGAAAGTGAGGCATACACGGATTGTGCAATTTCATGTGAGCCTGGCTTGCGCTGATGCTTGTCGAGCAAATTAACACGGATTTGTGCGTAATAGCTCCCTTGCTGCATCGCATCGCCTCTGACCATGGCCGCAAAATCTTCAGGGGCCGATTTGCCTAAAAAAACCTGATAATTGGTGATATAAGGATTTTTTACCAGTGTATTGGCGACAGCCTGCGCGACACGTTCGGTTTCTTGCAGCGCGGTACCCGTTGTCATATCGATCTCGATTAAAAATGTGTTGACGTTATCATCCGGCAGCATTTTCAGCTCAACCCCCATCCAGCTCAAAGGGCCGTTGGCTCCGCCGGGTCGGATAAACTGCCATAGGGGTTGAAGCATGGCCAATATCAGTATCAAAAAAACGCTGCCATAAAACATGCGTCTTTTCCAGGGCGAGGTCATCAAAGGTTGAAATAATCGGATATACCATCGATGTAGGAAACTGTCGGGAAGACTCGAGGGATCAGCCAGCACGGCAGTCGGTGGTTCTTGCTCCAACTTGGCAAGCATGGTTTTACGGGCTTTTCTTTTAAGCCATCGATAAGCCAGGTAAGGAACAACTGTATAAGCGATAAGCAGTGAAATAAACATCGCCAGCGGAGCATTAAAGGGGATGGGTTGCATAAAGGGTCCCATCATGCCCGTCACAAAGACCATCGGGATGAGCGCAAGCATGACGGTAAATGTTGCAACAATGGTTGGCCTGCCAATTTCATTGGCTGCTGTTACGATAAGTCGTCCAAAATTAGGTTGAGGATGATGTCGGATGTGACGATGAATATTTTCAATCACGACGATACTGTCGTCAACCAGTAATCCTAACGACAAAATCAAGGCAAACAAGGTAATACGGTTGATGGTTTGCCCGGTTATCCAGCCTACACCGAGTACCAAAAATAAAATGAGCGGAATGGAAAAAATAACAATGGAAGCTTCTCGCCAACCCAAAAACAGCAGCAAAATCATCACAACAGCAAAAATAGCGATACATAAATGCTCAATTAAAGTATTGACCGCATCGTTGGCATCGCTGCCATAATTTCGCGTCACAGTGGCGGTAATACCAGGAGGCAGTGTTTTTTTGAGCGTATTAAATTTATCAAGAATCGCGTCAGCCACATCGACGCCATTACTGCCCTTTTGTCTGGCTAGCGCGATTGTCACAGCTGGTTGCAGCCTACCCGGTTGATACTGTTTACCTGCCGCCTGCCCAAAAGCGAAATAAGATCGGATATCATCATTTTCTGGTGCAATTTCTATCTTAGCAATATCATGTAAATATACTGGTTTGGCATTGAATACACCAACCACTACGTTGCCTACCTCGTCAGGATTCATGAGTTCGGCATTGATTTGCAAAGCGGTATCGATGTTTCCAGACTCCAATTTTCCAGCATCTGCCCCCGTATTGTTGGCTTGCAATGCCTGCTTAACGTTTTGTAGGGGGATATTGTAGGCTGCCAGTTTAAGCGGATCCAGCCAAACTCGGACTGTTGGCACGGAGGTTCCCGCCACCCAGCTTTTTCCAACCTGAGGCACATTGCGAAGCTGAATCAGAAGTCGTGTGGCCATGTCGTGCAGTGCTACGGCACTATAATGAGCACCACTTAAGGTGAGGGTAACCAAGGGAACATCATACAGACTGACTGATTGAATCAACGGAGGCAGTGTGCCTGCAGGAATATGATCCATGTTGCTGTTGATTTGGTTATACACTTTGACCAGGCTATTTTCTTCGTTTTCATTGATTTTAAATCGTACTGTGACAATAGCATTATCATCTATCGCTATGCCGTAAGTGTGATCGACGCCAGGAATGGCAGCCATCAGCGCTTCAAGCGGCCTGACAATTTGACGCAGCATTTCCTGTGCATCACTGCCTGGCCGGCTGACGGAGATATTAACCACAGGCACCACGATCTCGGGATTATACGTTCTTGGCGTATACAATAAAGCCAGTACGCCAAACAAAACAGAACTGAGAATAATCAGTAAAGTTAACTTGGAATGCAGAAAAACCAGGGTTAGTTTACCCGCTGCATTTAAGTTGGCTCCATACTTGTAACGCCTTTTCATAATTTTCCTTGCTTGGCACTAAAATCCAGTTGATTAATCAACATAAGTAATTTTGCTTGAGCCAGGAGCATATTATAGCGCGTCATCACTTGCTGAGCTTTGGCGGTGTCGAGCTGTGCCTGCCCAGCCGCCAATTCGCCAAACGGGATGACTGCCTGACCGTATTTTTTCTTTAAGATATTCACCATTTCCATCGATTGATATGCATTCTGATCACTGGTTTGTCTTTGCAGTGCCGTTGTTTGCAGAGCACGCACCGTTTGTATAATGGACAAACGCACATTATCTTTTGCACTTTGCCATTCGGCAAGCGCTTCTTTATATTCTGCCTTTGCCTCTCGGGTTGCGCCAGCTTGCGAGCCAAAGTTGAACAACGACCAATTCATTTCCAGCATCACCGTATTCGATGGCATGGACGTGCCAAGATTAGGGCTATTCCAGTCATGTCGTAGCTGAAGGTCAAATTCGGGCCAGTATCCTGCCTTGGCTGAACCGATATTGGCCTGATTTGCATCAGCCAGGTCTTTGAGTGAGGCTAATTCGGCATTGGACAAATACGCCGAGGCCTGCAATGCCTCGATGGAGCGTTGAGGTAAGGGTAAGTAAACCGCCGCTCCAGGAACGATATTGCTTTGCGGTCGGCCAACCAAGATCTGGAAGGTATCGAGCTGATCTCTGTTTTGCGCGATGGCTGCCTGCAGCGTCGTTTTGGCAGAGCGTTCATTAGTCTGTGCAAACAATACATCGCTTTGCAAAACCAGTGACTGTTTATTAAGAGCTTGCGTGAGGCTGACATACTCATCCGAGGCGTGCAAGGATTGTCTGGCAATAGCTACCAGTGCCGCTGTCGCGCGCACACCCTCATAAGCCTGCAAAACATCATAGGTAAGTTCCAGCTTGGCCTGCTGATTCTCTTCTTGAGCGGCCTTTAATAGCGATTGCGCCCGTTTTAATTTTGCCCTGTTTTCACCACCTGAAAAAATAGGCACATTGATGACCACGCCCGTATTCAAATTACTATAATAACCGGGAGAGTCAAGCGCAGTGGGTAAGGTATTAATTGAATCGGAGCCATTAAATTGCGCAAAACCAAAATCGGCGAATGAAGCTTGACCCTGCGACAACTTATAACTGAAAACATTCAAGGGATTATCACTGCGCGCGGCATCAGACTCCAGATCCAGCTCAGGCAAGCCTTTGGCACGTGCTTGTGTGATCCCTGCATCGGCTTCTTCCACTTTGGCTATACGGGCGGTGATTTTGGGGTTTGCTGAGAGCGCTAGTTTTACTGCCTGCGCAAAGTCGATAGGTTGTAATGTATCCGCTTTTGCGGATGGGATGAGTAAAAAAGTCGTGATGAATAACAGGCAACTTTTAATTGATTGAATACTGCCTATTTTTGACAACACTAGAAAAGCTCCTTTTTCACTGATTACCCCAGCACGTTTTAGTCAGCATAACGTGATAAGGCAATCATACAAGAAATGGGTGAGAAGTGACACACCTTAACCCACTATCGCAAATGTTTGGTTTTTGTTACACTCGGAACTTACTTCATCCTGAAAATACGATGGATATAAAAAGGTAGGTAATAGGCGGTGATTGGTGGAGAGTCAGCGGGAATAGCGGCTATTGGAAAATTGATTGATAATGCAGAATGGAGTCATAAAACATGGAAAATGAGGGAACAGTGGGTGGCAAATTAATCACGCTGGCGCTGAAAAATCCTTATCTGATCGTAGTTGTCGCCTTGTTTTTGATTATTTTAGGTACACTGGCTTTGGTGCAGCTCCCCAAAGATTTACTCCCTGCTGCCAATATGCCTGCCATACAGGTCTTATCTTTCTATCCTGGGATGCCAGTCGAGGATGTCGATAAAAACTTAACGGCTCGCTTTGAGCGCTATACAGGGCAAGCGATTGGTTTGCAACGGCAAGAGTCAAAATCTCTGGTGGGTGTGAGCATCGTCAAAAATTTCTTCTCACCCGAGAGTGATTTGAATACCGCCATTTCACAAACCACCTCACTGGTGATGTCGGTGTTGCGAAAATTACCCCCAGGTACTCAGCCTCCGCTCATTCTACCTTTTGATCCAATGGCATCGGTGCCGTTAGCTTTGGTTGCTGTGGATGGCAATCAAAGCATTGAGAAAGTGTATGATACTGCCCGATATGATGTGCGTGACGCTATTCAATCGGTGCCCGGTGCGATGGCACCTACCGTCATGGGTGGCACACAACGGGAGGTGGTCATTTATCTCGATCCAGATAAGCTGAAAAAATATAATTTTTCGCCTTTGAGTGCCCTTGACACCTTATCTCATTTGAATACGTTTATTCCCTCGGGCGATATTAAAATTGGTCCGTATGATTACCAAATTGAAAGTAACGCGCTCGTTAATCATGTTGAGGATATGAATAATTTTCCATTGCGCGCGGATAATGGAGTCACCGTTTATTTGAAAGATATTGGACGTGCAGAGGATTCCGGCCAAATTCAAACGAATGTCGTGATGATTGATGGAAAAGAGCAAGTGTATGTGCCAGTATATCGCCAGCCAGGCGGGAATTCCATTCGTGTTGTCGATCAAGTGAAAACGGCTGTTTCGCAGTTACAAAAAAAACTCGATGGCAAGGTGAAATTAGCGGTTGTGGCGGATCAATCGGTGTTTATCCGTCACGCCATTGCCAGCATTACAAATGAAGCGCTGATGGGTGGTGGGCTGGCCGCCTTGATGATTTTTTTATTTTTAGCCAATCCCAGGGCAACGATGGGGATTTTTTTGTCGCTGCCACTTTCCCTCTTAGCCGCATTCATCGGTTTGAGTATCTCAAAACAGACCATCAATGTCATGACGCTGGGAGGGCTGGCATTGGCTATTGGTGTCTTGGTTGATAACTCGATTGTGGTACTGGAAAACATCAGTAAAAAACTGGAATCGGGCAAATCGTCACGACAGGCGGCAATAGAAGGTGCTGCGGAAGTGGCTATGCCAGTGCTTGCGGCCACCTTATCGACATTAGTGGTATTTTTTCCGGTTATTTTTCTAACAGGGATTGTTAAAATTTTATTTTCGGCGCTCGCTAAATCCGTCATGTTCGCCATGATTGCTTCTTTTTTTATTGCAATGACGGTGATGCCCTTATTTGCCTCCCGTTTTCTTCATCCGCAGGCTATCAATGAGCAACCCCGTTTTTTCAGGTATATGCACCATAAAATGGATGCCCTCACCCATTTTTATGGTAAAGCCCTGTTACTGGCATTACAGCACCGCAAAAAAGTGCTGGGTGGTGTGGGTGTGTTATTTGTTATTGCCGCATTATTAACGCCCTTTATTGGCATAGAGCTTTTTCCACGCGCGGATTCCGGCGATTTTATGATGACTATGCGCTTGGCCTCAGGAACACGAATTGAACAAACCACGGCATTTTCACAGCAGGTGGAAGCTAAATTACGTACCTTGATTTCACCCAAAGATTTGCAAATGATTATCACGAATGCAGGAGTCTATTATGGATTTCCGGCAGCCTTTACACCGAACGTCGGAACACAGGATGTGTTTTTTGATGTTGAACTCACGAAAGACAGAGTTCATACGTCACAGTACTATGCAAAGCTCATTCGAAAGGCATTTCAGCAGAGTTATCCCAATGTAGCCATCAGTTTTAATCTGGGGGGGTTGCTCACTTCAGCGCTGAATGAAGGATTAAGAGCGCCCATTGATGTACAGATTGAAGGCAATGATATGAAGCAATCGTATAATATTGCGGTTAATCTGGCAAATGAGATAAAAAAAGTACGGGGCGCTGTCGATACCCAGGTGCAGGAGCGCTTTGATGCACCGATTATTTCGCTGGATATTAACCGCGATAAAGCGATGTCATTAGGGATAACAACGGAAGATATCATCAAAAATGTGGTGAGCGCCGTATCCGGGAGCGCGACGTTTGATTCCAATGATATTTGGGTCGATCCGAAAACCGGTATTGATTATCCGATGGCTGTCCAGTTTGCCCAAAATCAGGTATCCAGCTTTGACGATTTGGCCAATACACCGATTAGAGGGCAAGATCAGCAGCGTGTAGTTCCTTTGAGTTGGCTTGCTAATATCAGCCAAACAACTGGACCCACTCAAATCAACGAGGTTAATTATCATCCCGTTATTGATATCTATCTCGATGCGCAAGATCGCTCCATTGGCAAGGTGGCAAGTGATATTCAAAAAATCATCGACGGCTATAAAATGCCGGAAGGCTATTCAGCGAGTCTACGGGGCGAAATTGCGGAAATGAAAGACTCGATGCAGTCTTTGGGTGGTGGTTTTCTCCTGGCCGCTGTCTTGGTTTATCTGATTTTGGTGGTTCAATTCAAGTCGTTTTTAATGCCTTTCATTATCATGATGTCTGTTCCGTTGGGGTTGATTGGGATTGTCTTTATGTTAGTGACGACGGGAACTTACTTTAGTATACAGGCTGCCATTGGTGCTATTTTCATGATTGGAATTGCAGTAGCCAATGGCGTATTATTGATTGAATTTATTTCGCACCACGTTAAATTGAATAGTCATATGGATACCGGGATTGTTGCAGGTGCACAGATGCGTCTGCGTCCGATTCTCATGACATCGTTGGCAGCGATTCTTGCCCTCATCCCCATGGCTATTGGGATAGGTCATGGCTCTGAGGCCAATATTCCCCTCGGACGTGCGGTGATAGGCGGCCAGTTATGTTCTATGCTGTTAACCTTATTTGTCGTGCCCATATTATACCGTTGTCTGATGCTGAAACAGCATGAAAAACAGGTAGCTGCGAAATGAAAAACCAGATCATAACGCTCTCTTTGCTCATGATGTTATTTTCACCGATTGGACGGGCGGATAATCCACCCACACTTTCGATATTGCAGGTTTTGCAACTGAGCGCAAAAAACAGCCCACAACTGTCGGCTAGCGTCCTGCGTGAGTTGGCAGCAAAAAAATCAGTCGATATTGCCCGCTCGCCTTATTTTCCTTCGGTTTCCTTTGGTGCCATTGACAGCACAGGATTTCCGGCCTCATCGAACAGCCTGGATGTGGGCGGACTCATGCAATCGCCCTATCGCTCAGGTTATGGCGCGGGTTTTGTGGCACAACAAACTATCTGGGATTTTGGCCGCACTTCACATACGGTTGCGGCTGCTCAATATCAAACGCAATTGGAGCATGAAAATACCAAAATCACGGAGTATCAAATAAAAACATTAGCCTTAAAAACCTACTATGAATGTGCAGATTATAGAACGCAGGAATCGATATGGGGTAAACTCAGCCATGAATCCTCCATCATAACCAAGCAAGCTATTAATTTTGTGGACACGGGTCAAGTTTCCATTGTGGATAAATACCTGGCAGAATCCGAGACTGAAGAAACCTATACGGCACAAGCTTTTTTTAAAGAGCGCTTGAAAGATGCGACGAAAACACTCGCAACGATTATGAATGTGCCAGAAAACAGTTTTACTTGCCCTATGCTTCCCCACACTAACGTTGGTTTACCCGATTTTAGTATTGATATGCACGAAAATCCGATGATAAAACGTATCGCTGCTAATATTAAAATCGCCGAAGAACAGTTAAAAAGTGAAAAAGCCGACTTTTATCCCAAGATTGTGGCGGATGCCAGTGTGGGAAGTATGCAGGATTCTCGTGTGGTCGACAAACAAGCTTATGCCGTCGGTGTAGGAATTGTGCTCCCGTTGTTTGATGTGGCTTCTTCTGGAAAGATTAAGCGCGATGAACTCCTGTTGTCTGGGCAAGAGCAGGAAATGTCAGCAGGGCAACAACAGGTTGCGGAGCAAAATGCGACTTATGATGAAACGATTAATGCCTATAGCGTGAGATTGACACATTTAAAAAGAGAGTTAAAACTGGCAAACCTGGCGTTCAGGACAGCCAAGCAACGCTATTTTTCGTTGCAGGGAAATTTAATTGATTTGCGGGAAGCCTATCGCAACTTAGTGCAGGTACAAAGCGAAATAATAGACACGCAAGCACAAATATTACAAGCTTCGGGGGAAAAAGCGTTGTTTAATGGTGCGGATATTTGAGTATCTACTTAGTTTGATGATAAACTTTGGTTGAGATAATGCGATAATCTGATCATTCTGGGTTGATTGGACGATGGTTTGCTATCTCAATCCAAGCCTAAGACAAGGAATAATCCATAGAAATAGAGGAGTTGGTTATGTATAAGCACATTCTGGTTGCCGTGGACACTTGTGACACATCCTATGCTGCTTTAAAGGCCGCAATAACATTAGCAAAACAGTTAAATGCAAAATTACGTATTCTTCATGTTGCTAATGAGTATTTTGTGAACTATCTTGGTGCGAATATTGGTTATGAGGAGTATGAGACCTCTGTTAAAGAGGCTGGGCAGGCACTTTTAAGTCAAATGAGCAAAATCGCCAGCAAATCAAAGGTAACGTTTGATACCACCCTGGTTGAGCTTAAAAATTTTCAAGGTCGGATAGAACAAAAAATTATTGAAGCAGCTCAAGCTTGGCCTGCTGACTTATTGGTGATCGGCTCACATGGACGCCGTGGTTTCCATCATTTTTTATTGGGCAGCGTGTCAGAAGGAGTAACCCGTATTTCACCCATCCCCGTGCTCTTGATTCGAGCCAAGCCAACCAGTTAGCACTAATGATTAATTAAACTTATATACCTGAAGCGTAGGAGCTATACAGGGCAATCGCATCTAAATTTTAGACAGATCGCCGATTAAAACTTTGCTCAAATAATTCTCATCCCAGGCAGCCATAAGGCGCCTGTTTTTAACACCCAATTTCGCTGTTGGCTCTTTTTTAAGTAAATTTAAGGCCATTTTATTAATAAGAGCCATATTTTCAGCTGAATTTCCCTCTCTTGCACGCCATCCATCTTCATTAAAACTCACATCTAAACGCCAGTGCAAACCATTCTCAACGCCCCAGTGGGCACGAACTGCATAGGCAATATCTTCAATTTTTTCTGCCTTTAGGCTGCTGATAAAATAACGATTTTCCGTTGATTCTATTCCATGGATTGTTCTTTTTGAACGTACCATCGCAATGCTTTTTAATCCTTCCCATCCTTCTGAATGGAGTCCCTTCGGAAGCGACACAGAAAAAAAATCTCTTTCCTCTATTCGACCATGATCTTTTTCTACGGTACTGTGTGTATTCGCTTTCGTTTTAAATTGACCTGCATGTAAACTATCGAAATAAAGCTCAACATCTTTATGCAAATTGCCTTGATTACCCTTGAGTGAAATCACATAATCCGCTTCTTTTTCCTTTATAAGTTGACATATCTCTTTTTGGCAACCCATTGCATCTATCGTAATAATTGACCCTGAAATATCAAGCAATTCCAATAATTTTGGAATCGCTGTCATTTCATTTGATTTATCCGATACCTTTTCCTGGCCTAATACCAACTGATTTTCGCAACACCATACATTTACCAAATGTAATGCGCCTAATTCCTTTTTCTGACTGCGTGTGCCTCGCATACTTTTACCATCAACAGCCAGTACTTTTTTAACTTTTTCAGTTAAACCCTCTACCCAAAAAATAAAGCATTTCCCAAATGCACTGCTATCAATCAGAGAAAAAACTCGGCTGAACGTATCGTGCGAGGGTATTCCATTGCTTAAATCTAAAAATTGACTTAACCATTTGAGCCTCATATGACCAAAACGCTCTATCGACGCCCAATCTTCCGCACCACAAATCACTGCACACAAGGCTATAAACACCACATTTATTAGCGAATGTTTTTTTGTCCTGTTCGATCTCGGGTCACTTAAATCCTCAAAATGCTTGTGTATACTTGTCTTTTCCATCTAGTAAGTCTCCAAAAAAGCTTACTAGATCAAATCCTTAACAATTTGTCAAGCACTTTTCTTCAAAATTAAGATGCGATTGCCCTGGGAGCTATACTCTCCGCGTTTGAAAACGCGAAGAAAGATATACCCAATCAGATTCAAAACACTGGTTTTAGCTTCTGAAAATTATCATTAATTCGACTCTTCAAATCGGAAGAAATAGAGCTCCATGTTTCTAA
>JABEVJ010000012.1 GCA_013043985.1 Legionellales bacterium
TTATCACTGCCAACAAAAGCTGCTTCCTGAAATTAAATGAAAAATAACCTATCAGAATTCATTACGTTTCGGTAGGGGCGGTTTATCGAGCGGTTACAATTGATTGAATGCGTCAAGACCATCAACCGCTTCTTGAACGGTGTATCCCCATTGAGAGAGTGTGACTCGCAGCAACATACGCGTGGGCGGATCGTCATCTGCAATTAGCACTTTTTTGGTACTCAGCATATTATCCATAAAAATACTTTCCTTCTTCAAAAGCGAGTTATGCTCAACGCACAAGAGGTCTAATTAAGAAATGCGCGCCTAAACTGACTCAAACGGCTTCCAGGTGAAATCATCGGCAATGTTTTTTTTGTGCCATTTTCTTAGCTCATCAATCGGTAAAGCGGGTGAGATCAAATATCCTTGTGCAACATCACAGTTCAACTCGGTTAAAAGCGAGAGTGCTTCAACATTTTCCACCCCTTCTGCAACCAGCGTTAAACCCAGAGTATGCCCTAAATAAAGGATCGCTTTAACAATCGATTGATTCATCTCTGTAGACTCAATACCCATAATAAATGATTTATCAATTTTCATCTCATTAAATGGCAATCTTTGTAATTCTACTAGTGAAGAATATCCTGTACCAAAATCATCAATAGAAAGTGAGAAACCTTTTAATCGCAAGCGTAACAGAACTTCTAGTACGTTTTCAGGCTGTTTGGAAGTAGCCGACTCTGTAACTTCAAAGCAGATTTGCTCAGGATTTAAATTCATTTCTTTTGCTAATCTCAAGACTTCATCCGGAAAACCAATATCCGATAACAGCTTACTGGACAAATTAACGGCTATTTTTAGATTAAGATTTTCGCTCTGAAATCGCAGCAAATCTTCAAATGATTGCTTAATCACCCAAATAGTCATGGGTAAAATCAAACCACTTTCTTCTGCCAACGAAATAAAATCATCGGGCATGATTATCCGCTGTCCGGGCGGCTGCCAACGAATCAGTACCTCAACACCTATCCATTTTTTGGTTTTAATTTCAATTTTGGGTTGATAATGCAGGATAAAATGTTTATTTTCGATAGCAGAAGCCAAATCCTCAACATCGATAACGGAGAGATTATGCTTCGTCAGACTGAGTTTATACTCAAATTCTTCTGCTGAAAAAGGATAGATCATGTTGGCAATAATATTGAGTTTTTTTTCCAGGGCAATATAATTCAGTGAAAATAATATTTTGTGATCACCTGCAGAAAGAAGCATGATAGGTATCTTGCATTGAGCTTTGCCAAAATGATTCAATAACTCTACACCGTCAATATCTCCCACTTCTAAATCCAAATCCAGAATCATCAAATCGGGTTTAATATTGTCAAAACTGCTAATCAAGCCTAAGCCTGAGGTCAGGAGAAAAGGAACAAAACCATTTTTTACAGCTGCCTTCTGTAAAAGCAGGCTTATTTCTTCTGACGCTGTCAGTATCAGCAAAGACTTCCCTGTCATATTCACTCCCTAATTTTGACATCGTATTACGCGACAGCGACTTAATTAGATTTATCTGCATTTCCGATAATCTGGTAATACGTCTCATCAGGCTTAACCATGCCAAGCTCAGCGCGCGCCTGCTCTTCAAGCGCATCCTGCCCATGTTTTAAATCCTCAATATTTGCCTGTAATGCCTGATTTCGTGCATCTAGTTTTGTATTTTTTTTATCTATTTCAGACATTGCTTGATTGAGAGCACGAATATCCAGAACGCCTCCCTGCCCCAGCCACAGCTTATATTGCAGTCCTCCCAGCAACAGCAATAAAACGCCTATCAGTCCATAGGATCCAAATGCATATTTTTTCATGATGGTACTCCTAGATAGTCGCTGTCGCATAATTAGAAATAGCGACTATATATGCTCCCTGCCTCATATTTTGCTCGAGAACCCAGTACTTGCTCAATACGCAATAGTTGATTATATTTAGCTACTCTATCGGTTCTACATAAAGAGCCTGTTTTAATTTGCCCTGCATTTGTCGCAACGGCAATATCCGCAATCATCACATCTTCTGTTTCACCTGAGCGATGCGATATGATTGTGCCATAACCAGACTGCTGCGCAAGTCTGATTGCCTCCAGTGTTTCTGTTAGTGTACCAATTTGATTTGGCTTGATTAAAATAGCATTAGCCACCTTTTCCTGAATACCTCTTTGTAACAAGGTCGTATCCGTTACAAAAACATCATCACCAACCAATTGAATTTGGCCGCCCAGTTTTTCTGTTAATAGTTTCCAACCCTGCCAGTCATCTTCAGCCATCCCGTCTTCAATTGACAAAATAGGATAGTTATCGGCCAAATTTTTAAGATAGGCAACAAATTCCGAGGAAGTTAATTGTCGGTTTTCTGAACTCAAATCATAGAGTCCATCTTTATAAAATGCTGAGCTTGCCGCATCAAGACCAAGATAAATATCGCGGCCAGCTTTAAAACCAACATCTGCAATCGCATCTAGAATAACATTAATCGCGGCCTCATGGTGAGGGAGATTGGGTGCGAAACCGCCTTCATCTCCGACAGCAGTGCAAAGGCCTTGTTTCTTTAACAGGCATTTTAGAGCATGAAAAATTTCAACGCCATAGCGTAAGCTTTCAGAAAAAGTTGGTGCGCCCACAGGTAAAATCAAAAACTCCTGAATATCAAGATTATTGTCAGCATGGACGCCTCCATTAATGATATTCATCATCGGAACTGGCATGTTATAAAGCGGAGCAGGATTGAGGTAAGCAAACACTGGTAACTGCCGTTCATTCGCTGCTGCTTTTGCTACTGCCAAAGAAACAGCAAGTATCGCATTTGCTCCCAAATGTCTTTTATTCTCCGTTCCATCAAGATCAATCATTATTTGATCAATTTCGGTTTGTGAAAAAGGAGACTGCCCTATCAGTTTTTCAGCAATTTCATGCTCAACATGTGCTATCGCTTTCATAACGCCTTTTCCAGAAAAACGCTTATTATCATGATCGCGTAACTCAACTGCTTCATGAACGCCTGTCGATGCCCCTGAAGGAACAGAAGCGCGTCCAACTATACCACTTGATAAAGCCACATCCACCTCAATGGTTGGATTTCCTCGGGAATCTAAAATTTCACGAGCAAGAAGTGTTGATATTGTTGTCATTGCTGATTAATCCTTAATAAATTTTTTAACAACCTGATCCAACTCTTTTAGAGTGGAAAGTAAACCTTCCATTTTATCAAGCGGCCAGGAAGTAGGACCGTCACTCAGTACATTGTCTGAATCAGGATTGGTTTAAATAAACAAACCTAAAACCCAA
>JABEVJ010000177.1 GCA_013043985.1 Legionellales bacterium
GTAAACCATCGCTACTCCGATTGCAATTCAGAGTGGCCAGTTTACCTCATTTGACCACTATCTATTCATCGAATTGCACTTCGCATTTGAATTCGCGCAGCATAGTAATATCGGCATTTTTATCGATAGTGTAAACTGTTTTCCTGTTCATATATAATCCTTAATAAATTGACTGAAAAAAACCACACAGAAACACGCTTTTTTATTGACAGCTCCTCATTAAAGTGTACAACCATTAGTTTAAAAAAGGTGATGACACACCAGGGAATTTTTACTCTCAGATGAGTAAGGCGACTTGTATATGTCCATACAAATCAATGAGCCATCACCAAACTTGCCACATTTATTTGCTATTCATCAATAGGGTTAGGATAATTAAAAAATTATTATATGTCAACTATTGGTTTAATTATTTTTATCATAAGTTTATTTAAAGAATTTTTTGGTTTATTCGGATAATCTTTTTCCAGAAATGAGTGCTTTATGGTATACTGCCGAAAATACACTTTCGTGTTAAGGGAGAAAGGATATGACGCTGGTGCGGACACAGCTTGCTCATGCTTTTGCTGAACGCTTGGTCGGTTTGCTTCAGGCGAAAGGATTAGCATCACAATATGCAAAGGGTGGTGTTGTCCTGCGACCACTGGCTAAAGCGGCGGGTTGTTCTGTGCAAATGGCACGCAAATACACTTTAGGCCTCTCCTTGCCGGACTATATTAGCCTGGAAAAAATTGCGAGCTGGCTGGAGGTTTCTCCAGCGTGGCTGATTTATGGGGAAAGTCCAGTTAAAGCCATCGAAGATGAATCACATATCAGTTTAGATAAACCCACGTTAAATTACCTGTTACATGCTATTTTTGCCGTGTTTGTTACAAAAAGTGATAAAACTGGTTTAGTTGATTTCATCATTGATATTATGAGTGATCTGACCCACGTTAAAGCGGATACCGCAACTATACATAAAATGATCGATATAGCGGTTAGCTCCGCTTATCGGTTTAAATCACAACCTGAAATTGGCATGGAGCCTGCGAATTATGTCAATAAAGGATAGTGTAGCGAGAAAGTCTCCTCAACAAAACCGTGTCAGCTTGCACAAAAATATACTGGATATTCCTTTTTTAAATAAACGATCACTGAGTCGTCAGTTTAACGATGTCTTAGGATTGCTCTGTCTGGATTATGTGGCAGTCAGCATGATAAGCTCGCATCAGGAAATGGTTATTTTATCATCCATGCCGTCTTTGGAGTTTAATTTAATTGATTCCGGGCTTTGGCAATACGACGATTTTTTTGCTTTATCAGGTTGGCAGCAAGCTGAATGGTGTGGTTTATACGATGCTGAAAAGTTTTTTGCTCTCAAGCAGTTTAAAGAAAAGGAATATCAGTTTAAACATACTTTACATGCACGTCATCAAATCGATGGTAAAGAAGTGATTTATTCTTTTGCAACCAAACAGGCTCAGGCTACGTTCTCGATATCGAATCTGGAGACCCTGTTTTGCATCGGTGCTCATTGTTACCGCGGATTTGCATCGATTTTTCACGATGTTTTTGCTGAGAGTTCTGTTATTGTTCGCAGCAATATTATTGCAGTGGATTTTAATAATCGTATTCTTCGACAGGAGGATTAAAAGATGCAGGCAACTTATGATATCGTTATGGCTGGTAATCCTTTGCTAAAACAAATTGCAGTGCCAGTGACACAAGATGAATTTGAAACGGAGCAATTAATCCAGTTTACAGATGTACTGCTGAATAGAATGATGGAACTCGAAGGAGTTGGGTTAGCTGCACCGCAAATCGGAGTGAGTAAACGTATCATTGCTATTGGTGTTGGTGAACATAATAAGCGGAAACGCCCATTGATTATTCCCAATCAAATTATTATTAATCCGGTTATTCATCCACTGGGCGACGAGATAGACGACGATTATGAGGCTTGCTTGAGTGTCGGAGATTTGGCAGCCAAAGTACCACGTTATCGACATATTGTTTGTAAAGGCCTGGATGTGCATGGAAAATCTGCAGAAATAGAAATAAGCGATCTCCATGCTCGTATTATCCAGCATGAGATAGATCATCTTGATGGCATTCTATTTTTAGAGCGCGTAGTTGATAAAGGAAGTTTTACGGTTTACGAAGAATTAAAAAAATTGAGGAAGTAATGCTTAATTTTCGAAAAAAACTCATATTGAGCGGGTTTATTGGTAATCTACTCGATGCTTATGATATTGCTATATTTGGTTATATGACTTTCTATATTGCTAGCTATTTTTTTATTTCGTCTGATCCTTTGATGAGTTTATTTAAAACTTTTTCAATATTCGCAATAAGCTATATTGTCAGACCAATTGGTGGCATTTTTTTTGGTTTTGTTGCTGATTATATGGGTCGTAAAAAGGCATTTGTCGCCTCATTGCTTGTCATGGGAACATCAACCACACTGATAGGTTTACTACCTGGCTATAAGCAGCTGGGAACTTTGGCAATTGGATTATTACTTTTGATGCGGATGTTACAAAGTTTCGGTGCCGGAGGAGAATATACCAATTCAATTGTATTTTTATATGAACATGCTAAAGCAAGCGAATCGACTTTTATTACTAGTTTTGCTGGACTTGGAATTAATACTGGAAATTTAATTGCCTCTTCAGTGGGAGGGGTGCTAGCTATGTTGATGCAGAATCATGTAATTGGTCAGTGGGGTTGGCGAATTCCTTTTTTGTTGGCTGGTGTTGGAATGATTTTAGGTCTATGGGTGAGACATTCTTTACCTGAAACACTGGTTTTTATTACTCAACATCGTGAACATTGGTCAATGACTCTGAAACAATTTTGCAGCAAAATGAGACTAGATGCTAAAGCACATCGTTCTAATTATATCAGCTTAGTAAGTCTTATTTGGTTGGGTACAGCTTCAACATATCTATTATATTTTTATTTCCCACTTCATTTATCCACTATTCGTCATATTGTATATGCGAAATCACTAACTATCAACACTTGTTCTATTGCGCTTTTGGTGATGTTAATTCCGTGCTTTGGTTATTTATCCGATAAATGGGGAAGGAAGCGGTTTATTATTTTTGCAACTATAGGGTACTTAATTTTTGCATTTCCTTATTATCTCGCGTTATCTTATGGAAATTTGCTTGTTATTTGGATAGTTCAATTGGGTAGTGCAGTTTTATCTGCTATGTTTTATAGTATTGCCCCATCAATTATTGCTAATAGTGCGCCTCCTGCTATTCGTTGCACGATGACTTCTCTGGTCTATGGTCTTTCTTCTAGTGTCTTTGGTGCCACAGCACCTCTGATCGCGCTCGGATTAATAAAGCTCACAGGTTTTGCAATTGCTCCTGCCTTTTATTTGATGCTCAGTGCAGCATGTTGTTTATTTTGTTTATTGAGGGTTAAACCATCAACAGATGAAATAAGAGTAGAGGATTTAAAGCTTCAGAGTGGGTAACAGTATCTATTGGCAATTGCAAACAGCCCCTAATCGCATTAAAAATTATATCCATATTTGATATATTTTGCTTACTGAGATATAATAACTCTATCATGAAATGGAATGTTGAATTTACCAAAAAGGCAGCTAAACAGGTTGCAGTCCTCAGCAAAAGAACACAAGCTGCTTTGCGCTTGTTGGTCGAAGATATACAGGAAAATGGTGCAGCTCAACCAACATGGCCAAATTACAGCAAGCTGAAGCAGGGAAAGGGGATTGACAAGTATCATTGTCATTTATACCCAAGATACTTCAAAATGCTAATTTCTGACTTGTTCTTTTACGCCAGAGTAATGTTATAAAAACTTCACAATATGAGTAACTATTGCTCGTTTTTA
>JABEVJ010000178.1 GCA_013043985.1 Legionellales bacterium
GCAACTGTACGATTATATCGTGCTCTTTATGAGCCTGCAGCAATACAAAATGATCAAAATGAAATATTTTTGATTAATCCTGATATTGAGCCAACCATGATACAAACTGAATTGGTTGCTTCTATACATCAATTACAGTCTTTATGTTTTTTTGCTGCGTATAAATTTCTTGATGATTTAGATTCTGATACCGTAAACAGCTTTACTGTCATCAATAAATATATGTTACGAGCAATTAAGTTGATTGATTTATTAGAATTGCACCGAAACGCTCATAGTCTCGCTACTGCGTAATAATGAAGTGTTAAGCGGCTTTTGTAATTAAATAGGGCAACAATTAAGTTTGACGACAGTGATTGTTTGCCCCCAAGCGCGATGGATTGGCCATCAGCATAATAAAAATTACACAATCACTCCATTTTGCTGTATACTTGCGGTACAGAAATAAAGAACTTACTCATGAAAAATAACAACTCAATTCATACATGGCTACCTATGGTCGGCCTTTTACTCGGCACATTGGCACTTGGCTTTTCTTCATTATTTGTTTTATGGGCAAAAGCCCCTGGCATGGTCACCGCATTCTACCGAGAAGCCTTTGCTTGCGCATTTACCGCATTGCCTATTTTTTTTATGACGCGTAAAGAGTGGCCACTTTCGGGCAAGCACGTTATTTATGCAGCGATTGCAGGCATCTTTTTTGCCGCTGAAATTGCTTTATGGAACACCTCCGTCTTTATGACCTCAGCCGCTAATGCTACTCTTTTTAATAACACCTCTGTCTTATGGGTGGGACTGGCTGCCGCTTTTATTTTTCGTGAATCCCTCAGTTACAAATTCTGGCTGGGCATAACCACCGCCTTTGTTGGTATTGTGATTATTATAGGCAGCGATTTTCTTCAGCATCCGAAGATAGGTCTCGGTGATTTTCTTGCCATCATAGCAGCAACAGGTTATGCTGTTTTTTTTCTCGCCACACAATGTAGTCGCGAAAAATTAGGCGTACTCAGCAGTTTTTGGATATCGGCCTTTGCAGGTGCCTTGTTTTTATTGCCTGTTTGTCTATTGTCTGGTAAACCTTTGACGGGCTACCCTCCTGTGACCTATTGGAGCTTTTTGGGCGTGGCATTAGTGACGCAAGTTGGTGGATACGTTGCCATCAACTATGCACTTGGACATCTGCCAGCAACGGTAGTCTCCTCAACTGTTTTATTACAGCCCGTTATTACCGCCATTTTAGCGGCAGTTTTTGTAGGTCAGCCTATTGTACCTAATCAAATTTTTGGCGGGGTATTTATATTGGCAGGCATTTATACTGTACATCGCAGTCGGAT
The DNA here is from genome assembly GCA_013043985.1 of Legionellales bacterium. GTDB lineage: Bacteria > Pseudomonadota > Gammaproteobacteria > UBA1113 > UBA1113 > JABEVJ01. Next base: position 1,335 of record JABEVJ010000178.1, read on the forward strand.
AAAAAAACCAAAATCCGCGCCACTGGAACAAGAAATAACGCGTAGTCTGGAAGAGGCATAATTATGGACTTAAAAACACATTTTGACGTCATAGTCGTTGGCGGAGGACATGCTGGTACTGAAGCCGCTCTTGCCTCTGCTCGTATGGGAGCAAAAACGCTTTTGCTTTCACATAATATTGAAACACTTGGTCAAATGTCTTGTAACCCTGCGATTGGAGGGATCGGTAAAGGGCACTTAGTGAAAGAAATTGATGCGCTTGGTGGTGCAATGGCACTTGCCATCGATAAAAGCGGCATTCAATTTCGCACACTCAATGCCAGCAAAGGCCCTGCGGTTCGTGCTACGCGTGCACAGGCTGATCGCATACTTTATAAACATGCTATTCGCTTTATGCTGGAAAATCAAACCGATTTATCCATTTTTCAGCAAGCAGTTGATGATATCCTCATCGAGGGAGAAAAAGTAACCGGCGTTCGAACCCAAGCTGGCTTAGTATTCAGGGGTAAAACCGTTGTATTGACAGCAGGAACGTTCCTGGCAGGTAAAATTCACATTGGCTTTGCCAACCATTCAGGTGGCAGAGCGGGTGATCCGCCAGCTTTGACACTGGCTGAGCGTTTACGTGAGTTACCTTTGCGCGTTGGTCGGTTAAAAACAGGCACTCCTCCTCGTATCGATGGTCGCACGATTGATTTTAATGGGCTGTTAGCGCAGCCTGGTGATACGCCTGTTCCTGTTTTTTCATTTCGGGGCAAAGCAGAAGATCATCCAAGACAAATTGATTGTCATATCACTCACACCAATGAAAAAACCCACGATATCATTCGCCAAAACTTGGATAAATCTCCGATGTATGCGGGAGTTATTGAGGGCATAGGCCCTCGCTATTGTCCATCGATAGAAGATAAAGTTGTCAGATTTGCGGAAAAAAATTCACATCAGATTTTTCTGGAACCTGAGGGGCTCTTAACTCACGAATATTATCCTAATGGTATTTCCACCAGCTTACCCTATGATGTTCAGGTTGATATTGTCCGATCAATGAAAGGATTAGAGAATGCGAATATCTTGCGACCTGGTTATGCTATTGAATACGATTATTTCGATCCGCGTGATTTAAAAACTACTCTCGAAACAAAATCCATTGAAGGCTTATTTTTTGCTGGACAAATCAACGGTACAACGGGTTATGAAGAAGCGGCAGCGCAAGGTCTGATTGCTGGCTTAAATGCCGCACGCAAGGCAAAAGATGAGGCGCCCTGGAGCCCTACTCGTGATATGTCTTACATGGGTGTGCTGATTGACGATTTAACCACAATGGGCACCAATGAGCCTTATCGAATGTTTACCAGTCGAGCCGAATATCGTCTGATGCTGCGTGAAGATAATGCTGACTTGCGTTTAACTGAAATCGGACGTGAACTTGGGTTGGTAGGTGATGAGCAATGGCAAGCTTATTCTAAAAAATGTGAAGCAATTGAGCGTGAAAAAACGCGTTTGCAACAGTGGGTGATACATCCTAATACCGATCTAGCAAATCAATTAGCTGAAACCTTATCCATTCCCCTCACGCGTGAATATCATGCCGTCGACCTGTTAAAACGCCCAGAGGTACGATATGGGCACTTACTTAGTCTAGCAGGTGATAATACCGTTTGCCCCATTGTCGTTGAGCAGGTTGAGACTCAAGTGAAGTATGCAGGTTATATTGATCGTCAGACGGATGAAATCGAGCGTCAACGTCGTTACGATGCCCTGTTTTTACCAGCTGATATCGATTATCAGAACGTGGTAGGCTTATCAAATGAAGTGCGCGAGAAATTGCAGCAAACGAAACCGGAATCCATCGCCCAGGCTGCACGGATTCCAGGTATTACGCCCGTTGCAATTTCGCTGCTGTTGGTGCATCTCAAAAGATATGGGTATTATCGGTAAAAGATTAACTCACACCCAATTTTCCATAGGAGTCTAAGAGCAGCTTTGACAAATTTAATTTGACATTTTTGCTTGTTTTGTGCAATAATATCGAATAAACACAACATACATTGAGTTTTACATGTTAATTGACTTTAAAATTACCAATTACCGATCGATTAAATCTCCCCAAACTTTAAGTTTATTGGGTGGTTCTGGAGCTGAGCTGCCACAAAATCTATATGAAGCTACTATTGATGGAACAAAAACAATCCGTTTGGTTCAATCAACGGTTATTTATGGTGCAAATGCGGCTGGCAAAAGCAATATTGTAGGCGGTCTCAACTTCATGAGAGGATTTATTGTTTATTCATCTAAAGAATCACAACAAGGTGATGAAATTCCTATCGAACCTTTTTTATTTGATCACGATAACAAAGAGCAACCTACAGAACTCGAAATAACATTTACTATAGGCAAGACGCGCTACGTATATGGTTTTGTTATTGATAGGTTTCGTGTTTATGAAGAGTGGTTATACACTTATCCTGCCGGACGAATACAAAAATTATTTTCCCGGCAATATGACAAAGAAAAAGAATCGTATGACTGGAAATTTAGTCCTAAATTTAAGGGAGAAAAAAACTCCTGGAAAGCACAAACCAGAGATAATGCGCTGTTTTTATCAACAGCAGTACAATTAAACTGTGAGCAGCTTAAGCCTGTTTTTGACTATTTTAAGAAAGATATTATAGTCATTTCTGCTCGTGAAACCCATATCAGTCCTATGGACAGTTTCCTGTATAGCAAGACCGTAGAGGGAAAAAAAGAGTTACTAAAATTTTTACAACTTGCCGATGCAACAATACAGGATTTTTCAATTGAAACTGAAACCTTTTCGGTAGATCATCCTCCTTTCAACATTTTATCTGAAGAAATAAAAGATAACTTAACCAACAAACATTCAGGTAAAGAGGTTATCAAAAAAATTACGCTATTTCATGGTGATATTGCGTTAGAAATGACCGAAGAATCCGATGGAACTAATAAATTATTTGCACTGGCAGGACTATGGTGTGATGTATTTTTACATGGTCAAGTTCTCGTTATTGATGAATTAAATAACAGTTTACACCCGATTTTAATCAAACATCTAGTAGAGCTATTTTCAAATCCTAATATTAACAAACATGGGGCTCAGTTGATATTTACAACACATGACACCTCTTTACTTGATGCAGAAATATTCAGACGCGATCAAATCTGGTTTGTTGAAAAAGATAAAAATAACGCTACCCAGCTTTATCCACTCTTGGATTTCAGCCCACGAAAAGCAGAGGTAATCGGCAAGGGTTATCTGCAAGGTCGCTATGGTGCATTACCCTATATTGGCAATTGGGGTTTTTAATGGGCTCAGAGGATCTTCACAAAAAAAGAGAAAGCAAAAGTCACAGGCAATTAAAACAGCGCACTCAAGGCAAGCGCCCCCAACTCTCTCGAGCACTGATTGTTTGCGAGGGAGAAAAAACGGAATTGCTTTACTTTAAGGCGTTAATTGAGGAGTTGAGATTACATCCATCTAACTTTAAAATTACAAATTGTCATCGCAATGATCCTGCGGGATTAGTAGAGTTTGCTGTTACACTGCTTAAAGAATACGATTACGCTTTCTGTATTTTTGATAAAGATGAACATGATAATCATCAGCGAAATTATACAAAAGCTTTAAATCGCATTGAGGACTTGCGGAAGAATAAAAAAGAAATATCTGCAATTACATCTGTGCCCTGCTTTGAATATTGGCTATTATTACACTTTAAAGATTCAACTGCTCCTATTATCAACCAACCTTCATATACTGCAAGTGAACAACTGACAAATGAATTAAAAAAACATATTGCTGATTATTCAAAAAGCTATCCACATGTTTTTCAATATACAAAAATACATTTGGAAACAGCTATCCAACGAGCAAAACGAATAGATATAGATCTGGTACAAACTGCGGGTAACCCATCGACAAAAGTTTATCTGCTCGTTGAATTTCTCAAAAAAGCTGCAAAAGAGATCTTTCATGGATAGAGCGTAATACAGGAATATGAACAACGAGGATCAGAAAGTAACAACTACAACATGAAAGTCAGAACAAAGTTGTCAACAGACCTTAAATTTTCTTTACAAATTGCGATTTTAACTTCATGGCACCAATACCATCGATTTTACAATCGATATCATGATCACCTTCAACCAATCTAATATTTTTGACTTTAGTTCCAACTTTTACCACGAGTGACGAACCTTTTACTTTTAAGTCTTTTATTACGGTTATGGTATCGCCATCTTTAAGCTCATTCCCATTAACATCTTTTATAATTTTGTGAGAATCTAAAACGTCCTCTAGTGAAGCTTTCAACCATTCATGTGAGCACTCTGGGCAGACAAAAAATGCATCTTGCTCATAAGTATATTCTGAATTACATATCGGGCACTTGGGTAATAAGCTAACCATGGTTTTTATCCTATTTTGCAGGCATTAAGCCTGTTGTGATTTCATTGCGGTTGGTGCATATTAAAAAATATGAGCACGACCGATAAAAGATTAACTTACACCCAATTTTCTATTTTCAAATCAGGTATACGCTTAAACTCACGTTCATTATTCGTGACTAAAGTCAAACCTAAGGAAAGTGCGTGTGCGCCTATCCAAAGATCATTATTGCCAATCGGAGTACCTGCACGCTCCAGGTAAAAACGAATGTTACCATAGTACATACCAACAGACTCATCAGGAGTAAGAACTGGAATATAATCGACGAGTTCATTTAATTTTGTCAATGCAGTTTCCTGATATTGGCTTTTTTGAGCACCAAAAGATAGCTCGCCATACGTAATCACAGACATGCCTACCACACCTGTCGCCAATGATTCAAAGCGACGCAATACATTCAGTGGTCGAGTTTTTGCAATATAGATGCAAATATTAGTATCCAGCAAATATTTAAGAGACATAATTAAAACTCTCTTTCTTGTGGCGGAGTGTCTTGCCTGCCATCAGCCATAAAATCATCCGGCAGCTCCGTTAATAGCTTAAACGCATGAGCTAAATTTTTCGGCCGTTTACGCAAAACAACTTCTTCACCCCGACGGAAAATCTCGACCTCTTTCACATCAAATTGAAAGTCTTTTGGTAAACGCACTGCTTGTGAGTGGCCACTCATAAATATTTTTGCAACAGTCATGATAATTGTTCCTAGAATGAATATACATTAAGTATATACTTAGCATTAAGCTTAGTCAATTTGATATCTCTTTACAACCATTTCAACTGCTGCTGGCACACTCCACAAAACATATGTATGATAATTGAATAATTTTAATAATCTGGAGTGCAATACCATGCTTCAAACCACTCAGCCAACTTCAACACCCCTTGGTAAACCTTTTTGGCTTCTCTGGTCAATTGAGCTGTGGGAGCGATTTGGTTATTACGGTGTACAAGCCATCATTGCACTTTACTTTGTCAAACACTTAGGCTATACCGAAGCGCAAAGTTTTTATGTATTTGGATCATTCACGGCCTTTGTCTATGGTTTTGTCTGGATTGGCGGTTGGATTGGGGACAAATACCTCGGTGCTAAATGGACTCTGTTCTTGGGTGCAATCATTCTCATGCTTTCTTATGCAGGTTTGGCTCTTTGCAATCAACACACAATATTTTATGCCTTGGCAGGAATCATCATCGGTAGTGCCTTATTTAAAGCGAATCCTGCATCGCTCATTGCCAAAATTTTTGGTCAAGGGAACCAGACACTCGACGGTGCGATGACGCTCTATTATATGGCTGTCAATGTCGGCTCCATTCTATCAATGTCACTGACACCTTTTATCGCACAAAAATATGGCTGGTCATATGCTTTTGGTCTGTGCTCATTTGGATTGCTGCTGGCAGTGATCAATTTTTGCTTGTTCAAGTCACTTTTGAGCGATATCGGCACAAAAGTAGATAAACAACCATTCAATCTAGCACGGACAAGCTTAATCTTATGCGTCAGTTTCATCATGATTATTATCATTGCTCAATTGCTTGATCACACTCAGATTTGTAACTGGATTGTCGGTACTGTAGTCAGCATTGGCTTTTTGTATTTTCTAAAAATGAGTTTTACTTTACATGGCACCGCGAAGCTTCGGATGCTGGTTGCTTTTATCCTGATTCTTGAAGGCGTGTTATTTTATGCTCTTTACAATCAGATGCCGACTTCGCTGACTTTTTTTGCCGTTCATAATATCGATAATCACTTCTTTGGCTGGACAATTTCACCAGCTCAATATCAAGTGTTAAATCCTATTGTGATTTTACTTGTATCGCCTTTTCTGGTCAGAATTTATCGTCAACATCCAGGTACTCATGTCACTAAATTTTGTATTGGCATGTCATTATGTGCCGCTGCTTTTTTAGTTTTGGGACTTCCGCAATACTTTACGGTGAATGGTTTAGCATCACCACTGTGGATGGTACTGACTTATTTTCTCCAATCAACTGGAGAACTGCTTATTTCAGGCTTAGGCTTGGCAATGGTTGCAGAATTATGCCCTGCAACGATGAGTGGTTTTGTGATGGGTATTTGGTTACTTACCAACATGCTGGCTGGCCCCATCGGTGCCGGGTTGGGAGCAATGACTGCGCCATCATCCATCATAACCTCGTTATCGCCCCAGGTAAGTATGTCAATTTATGCTGGTGTATTTAGTAAAATTGGCTTATTTACTGCTCTTATTGCCTTGCTAATGTGGATTAGCCGACCTTGGTTGAATAGGCTTTTAAAATGAAGTTACGTACTTTGAGCATTTAAAAATTACCTTATAACCATAAAAAATTTAATTATATTATTAATTTAATGATTACTTAATACTTTATTGATAGACTTTCCATAAATAAACCTCAAAAGCGTAAATTTAAATCATGAAAAATACACTAGAGTTTTCTACCGACATTAATTATATGGAGATAACGCCCCCAGTTATGAGTTATACGGGACTACAAGCACAGAGTCATAATTGGGATGACCTGGTTAATGCAATTGGTCCGAAAATTAGACCCTTAAGCAAAATAAATCGCCAATTGTTTGCAAAGCAACTACCTCTCGCAAAGCTTTCAAGGGTTCTATCGGATGTTCATAAACGTATTCCCTCGTTACAAATAAAATCACTCCCTGAATATTGTTTGGCTCAAGCACTCAATAACAAAAAGCTTTCATTGCCTGTAGAATTTTTTAACCTCTTTCCAAATCAAAGGGAAGTATTAGATAAAGCCCATTCCTTTGAATTTAAAGCCAACTTAAATGAAGCTCTCAAACCCAATCAGGGCACAGCAGATCAATTCTTGACGACAATGATAGCACTTGATAATAATCAGGCGTATGATTTGATTGAATTACAAAAATTTACTGCTCAAATGGAACATGACTTAACAGAGATTTATAAATATGCACACATCAAGACTCCTGACACAGCATTAAGCCAAGAGGGACTAAATGCTTTAATGCAATTTTATGCAGCCAGTAGAGAGATAACTGGTTATATCTTCATGAATGCAAGTGATTTCATGACGCAAATTACCTCTATCAAGGCAGAGGCCAATAATAAGCCTGTTGTATGTATGGTTTTTTTAGAGCCATCAAAAAGACATGCGACTGGCTTCTATTTTCAACAAAAAAATGAACAATCAACTGTCTATACCTTTGATACAATGGGATTAACACTGCCAGCAGCACCTTGTGGTCTTCGTGGTTATAAGCATGATAACCTACCTGGAATAGAGTCTATTTTTCAAGAATTGACAGAACAAGAAATCACTATAGCAATTACTCCTGTTAATACCGTACTTTCGCTGCAACGGGATAAATACTCCTGTTTAATAGCTACCATGCTTTTTTTTGAAGGAATTTACAAAGGAGAATATGAAAATTTAGATACCCCCGGGATAACATCTTGTTTCGGTGAGCCTGCTTTATCATGCAGTGAAGCCTCTGAAAAGACAACACATACCTTGACTTTAACAGCATCTGGAAAAAACATAGAAAAATTTAATGTTAACCTCTACGTTATCACCTCTCTACCCTTCCTCGTCGGCTGTCAAAATCTGATGGCTTTTATGTGCATGATGGATTCGATTAAAAATGCAGATACGCTTTTTCCTCATTTGGCAGGTTATATGGCAGATTGGCAGCGAGCTGTTTTTGAGGTGCGTTGGAATAATCCGAGCACAAGAAATATTTTCTGGCAAGCTTGCTATGCCGAGTTATTGGCCTGGTTTAATCTGTGTCATCAAACAAACAAAGTGGCAGCTTGGCCTGATTTTGAGGCATTGGCAAAAAATGGATATCCTGCTCGTCAAGAAAAAAGTGAGTTTGAAAATAAAATAAGTGAAATAGAACTTAAAGCAAAAAACAGTTTTAAAGAAAATGTGAATCTCTCTTTTTTTATACAAGCAGAAGAAGAGTCAGTGAAGGAAAATGTCATCAACATGAGTACAGATACGCTCACTGAAGACTCTGCATCTGCGCAATATGGGTTAAAACGTTGTTATGAGTATATTTAAAAAGACAGAAAAACGTTTTGCTGAATATTAGGGTCTGTTGACAATTGGTTCTTTGAAGCGAAAAAAGAGAGAATCGAGGAAAAATTGGTTCTTGTTTGAGGCGAATAGCAAGCTATTTAACGAA
>JABEVJ010000179.1 GCA_013043985.1 Legionellales bacterium
GTAAACCATCGCTACTCCGATTGCAATTCAGAGTGGCCAGTTTACCTCATTTGACCACTATCTATTCATCGAATTGCACTTCGCATTTGAATTCGCGACGAAAAATAGCAGCGTTTTTTTTCGATAAAGAATTAATAGCTTCCTATATATCTTTGAATCATTCGCTTAGGCTCTTGAGCTGCTCTTTGCACGTCATTTACCATGGTTTGAATCATTTTGACTGATTCTTTTTGATCCATTGGTTGAGTAGAATCCTTGGTTTGATAACGTAAACCTAGCGTCGAAAAGCGCGTAATGCATTTTGAGCCGACGATCATATCTTCGTCATTAATTACATTTTTGATTTCATACTGGTAACAAATATCCTCTTTGCCACATAATTCACAGTTGTCATCAATTGCAGGTCGGGGAGATGGATTGCCAGTAGCAATCCATTGCTTTGCGAGGCTTTTAAAAGGATGAGCAGCATCTTCTTGCTTTCGATCACTTTTGTCTCTTAATTGTTTAACAACACGTTCAATCCAGGTTGATAACTCTTCGTTTTCTGTTTGAGCTTGCGTATCTATGTGTTGAAAAACCGTACCTCGCCTTAAGTTTTTTAAGGGCCGATTACAATTAATTTGAAGCGCTTCATCTATTTCTTCAAAAGCCTCTTCCTCACTGTCTGTATCGTGAAAGTCTGCATGTCCAATTGCTGGTGAAGGTGGATTATTGTTGTTATTGTTAATGATGCTGCTTATCTTCTCACTCACGTGTACAGGTTGCTTGCTTGAAATTTTCTTTTTTTTGCCAGGCAAATTATTATTATTTATAGGTGCTGTTTTTCGCTTTATTGCTGATGAATTTGATATTCTTTTTTGATTATTCGCTGTTAAAAGAATCGATGGGGTAGGTGGAACTTTTTCTTGTACATTAGTTATTTGCGTGATTATTTGCGTAGCAACAGGTTCTACTATTTGCTGTACTGAAGTAGAGGGTGAAGTAGGTTTTTTGGGCGCTGTTTGGAAGTAATTAGTAATCTTATTGGGTTCTGCTTTACCCTTCCACTCTTTCCCGCCTTTCCAAAATCCTTGCTGCATTTCTTTGCTTCCTCAAAATTAGTCAATTTTAGCATATTACTACGGTATACTCGACACACATGGGTTTTCAGTTTTCTAACTTGCTCTTTTGGGCCAGGTAAAACGATAGATTTTAACTATTCAGGCTGCACAATATGAATAACTATTGCTGGTTTTAATCGTTTTACCTGACGAAAAATACCTGCGTTATAAAATCCGAAAACCCATGTGTGTCGAGTATATTTATTCTTTTAGATTATGGTTATTGGGGTCTGTTTACATTTGCTTTTTCTAACGTTAAAAGATAGTCTTTTTTGTCAAGCCCACCCCCAAAGCCAACCAGCTTACCATTACTTCCAATCACCCGATGACAAGGAACAATAATTGAAATAGGATTTAAGCCATTTGCCATTCCAACAGCTCGGGCTTTATTTTTATTTCCTACTTTTTCCGCTTGCTGACCATAAGACAAGGTAGTAGCATAAGGTATCTGCAACAATTGCTGCCAAACTTGGATTTGAAAATCGGTTCCCTCTAGCACTAAAGGCAAATTGAACGTTTTTCTTTTACCCGCAAAATACTCATTAAGCTGTAGCTTGGTTTTTAAGATGATTTCGTCATCGGTTGATTGCGTAAGACCATGGGTAATGCTCTCACCTTTTAAATTTTGCTGATCTGTATCCCATAAAATGGCATGTAAGCCCTTGCTTGAAGCGATGATGGTCAATTTACCAACAGGAGAATCCATTTCATCATAAACAACATCGCCAGGTAAAAAATTGAGTCCTCGGTAATTTTTCATCATATTCCTCGCAGGTTAAGATACCCGCGATACTAACATAATATAAAGTAACGAGCCAATTAGGGCCAACACAAAAACCGCCACTGAAAATGCAAACACACTGGTTTCAAAAGAACTGGCAATGAGGCTTCCAATAACAGCAAAAAGCGTCGTTAGCCACGCAGATACCGCCATCCGTGAGCCCATCGGAACATCACTAGCCTCAACCGCTAAACGACTCAGAATGGCGAAACATAAACCTGAGCCGAGAGCAAGAAAAAACATTGGAACAATTATCGTCATGAGGGTCGTCGAAAAGCAATAACACAACACAACCATGGCGATGCTGCTTGTCATTATTAATAACATGCCAACCCGCAAAATGCTGCTCAAAGAAAAATGCTCGATAGTGCGATTCACGATGCGAGTTCCTAAAATAAAGCCTCCAAATATAATCGCCTGGATAATGCCATACTCAATGAAACTGTAGTGAAATTTTACAATAACAAAGAACGAACTGGCACAAATCCATGCGATCATCGCACCAAAGGCACAACCGGATATTAACGTATTGATCATAAAGACGGAGTTAGAGATAAGCGCCCAATAGTTTTTCATTATATTGCGAAAATCAATAGGATGTTGTTTTTCAATTGGCAGGGTTTCTGGCATTGTTTTCCATAAACACAAAAGTGCAACTGCAGCCCAGATAGTTAAAATGCCAAATAACCAATGCCAATTGATAAAATAAAGGAGTAAACCGCCCAGCAATGGTCCGAGCGAAGGAGCTAGTACAGTAATGCCATTCATAAACGCTAAGGTTTTAATCGCTTTTTTTTGATCAAATAACTCGTGAATAGTGGCATATCCAGCAATCGAAAGCGTTGGAATGCTTGCGCCCTGCAAAAATCGAGCAATAAGCAGTATGCTCATGTGGTTTGCCATAGCACAGGCAAAGGTCGATAAAACAAAAACTAAGCCGCCAAGAAACAATGTCGGACGACGACCATATCGGTCAGAAATAAAACCGATGACTAATTGAGTGCTGCACGCACCTAGAAACCAAAGTGTCAATGTCAATTGTGTCGAGGCCAGCGTATTTGCAAACTCTGTTGTGATAGCAGGCAATGCTGGTAAATAAGCATCGTTTGACAGGTAAAGTGATATTTCATATAAAACCAGCAAAAGGGGAAAAAGCCAAAGTGTCTTTTTGTTTTTTATATTCATAATATCGCCCACAGATGTAAATGAGTATAATCATTATAGTATACTCATTTTAGTACACATTGAATTCTTTCTATAAATAATCACTATTTATGGAATTCATATGCAACTACAGCTTAATCTACCCTTGTCAAATGAGGCCGTTGAGCAATAAAAAACATTAACCTTCAGTGTCTCTATGAATAATAACCTTAAACTGATTTCCTTCTCTGTCATCACTAAAATCAATATCAGGCCATGCTTTTAATGCTCTTAAGACCCCACTGCCAAGACCCCGATAAGGTAAAAGTCTTGTCGCAAAAGAAGCCAAAATCGGGTTACGAATATTTGAGTTCCCTAGCTTAATATTATTTACCGTCAAATTATTCGGTAAATGGCCGGGGCTAATAATTTCAATTCTATTAGCAAAAACTAATAACCGAATTGGCGCAGAAACAAAATAGTCTCGATGGATAAGAGCGTTAGCCAGTAACTCTTCAAATACAATGCGTGGAATTTCGGGATCACCAATAGAATTAACGCTTTTATTGCCTTGTTTATGACGTATATTGCTTAAAATGAAACTCATTGCTCTTTGAAAAGTCTCACTCATTTTACCAACAATATCCTGGCTATCAATATACGTTTGTTCAGTAATATCATTACCCGGAAAAGAAACTGCCTTGATAATGAAAATTGGAAGCTTAAGTTGAGGACGTTGTGCAAATAGAAGCGTACAGCAAATGTTTAACTCTCCATTGCACATTAAATTCATATTTTCAAGAAGTTTTGGCAGTGATATATCTTGCTTATCTAACTCCTCTCCTGTTATTTTTTCAAAAAAGTCAGCAAAATAATCTCGATCCAAATCATTAACGTTAGTTCCTGAAACAGGCAACTCATCCGCGTGAACCAGTGTTGCAGCTTGATAGATACGTTGTAATTCTTCCCGTGCAGTTACCTTCCGTTTATCTGCACCATTTTTGACCCATATATTCCCTTGGTGATCCATATAAGGCTTGCTGATACCTGGTTCTACTGTAATCACCATCACAATACCATCTGGCAATCCAATATTTTCTGTCTTGGGGTTGATAGGAGGACGGACACTATTTGTTGCGGCATTTGATATTAATTGATTAATCACACCAACTTTCTCACGAGTAAGACCACAAACCTTACCCTCATCACTCACGCCAATAAACAAAAAACCACCGCCAGAGTTACTGAACGCAACGAATTCTTGTGCGATTGATTCGGCACGCGTGACTATTTCTTTAAATTGATGAAAGCTATCCTCACCCTTGTCAATAATACTTAATAGCTCTGTGGTTTCCATGCGTTATACACCTGCTCAACTTTTTAGCTTCTTTTACTACCCCCAATGATATACTCCCTATTGACTCCTCGCAATCTCTATCGCGGTGACCATACTGAAAAATGGAGGTTTCTGAGCAAATAAAAAACAATTTACGCGACATTTAATTGAAGCCTCAGATAAGGACCGTTGTAACTGAAATCAGTTGCAGTATTAACACTGTTAACAGCCCACGAATCTCTGGCATCATTATCTTCTGCATTAAAATAATCTACAAATTCATATCCTAACTGAATATTCATAGAGGTAGCTGAATTAAACGCATACAGATAATCCAAGCCAACTTTAGCATCTAACTCAGGAACGACAGCAGTATAACTGTCATTATTGTAATCAGTTTCAAAGCTAGGTGTAAATCCACGATTGTAATCAAAGTTGGAGCTCATGTTGCCTACCAGCAATGCGCCCGCAAAAGTGCCCACAATAGAAAAACTTTGGTTTAAATGAATGGCCGTATCAATACCTGCCCGTGGGCCGATACCTTCAAAATCGCTGGTACTTTTGTAATTGCCTATTTCAAATTCATCGCCAGGGTCGGGGAATTCGGTATAATAGACGGCCTTATTGCTCGTATCGATATCAGCAAATTGCAGACCACCAAAGGGATGTAATGAAATGCGGTTACCAATAGTCATTAACTGACCAAATGTTAGTGTTGCTGCATTTAATGTTTGATCAACATCACCTGTAGCTTCATTTGCAAAAGTAGTAAATGTTGGGCGGTTTACGCCATGGACGGTCAAGGGTGCTCCACTTACGGAATCATCACCATTTTGATTCAAGTAGGTATAGGATGCGCTTATATCTCGGCTACTGCCTGGAAATAAATAACTGATATCAGCTTCAACGCCCCAATTCCAGTCATTCGTGACAGATTGATTCTCTACGTCTGCAGGGCCAGGTGGTGCTAATAGTGAAACGTTGCCAGTTGAGGCATATTGAAAATTAGTATTAGACATCATGTACAATGCTTCTAAACCAAAGCTCCATGTGCCCGTACTATCTGGAGCAATAAGGAGCGTGCCCGTGGGGATTACCATGTTATTGCCTGGCTCGCCTGCAAACGCAGTGGCAGATAAACCGATAATTCCCAATGCTATGGTTATTGTCTTCCGCATAAAATTTATTCCTTTAAATACTAGGGTCTGTTGACAATTGGTTCTTTGAAGCGAAAAAAGAGAGAATCGAGGAAAAATTGGTTCTTGTTTGAGGCGAATAGCAAGCTATTTAACGA
>JABEVJ010000180.1 GCA_013043985.1 Legionellales bacterium
AGGCGAATAGCAAGCTATTTAACGAAAACAAGAACCAATTTTTACCGATTACACTCTTTTTGCAGCCAAAGAACCAATTGTCAACAGACCCTAATAAAAAGGGCAATATCTCCATCGTACTTTGCATCTTGAGGTTCGATGAATATACTCATGTGTGTTGAGTATATGTACACTTGTCATAATCCTAAAAACGGCAGTTGGAATCTACTACGAGCCATTACTGCATTGAATTTCAAGGTTTTTGTCTTCATTTTTTAGGATAATTGATGTTATAGGGGTGGGGGTGATTTGAAAGATGGATGGTCTACAGATGTTTCATGTGTAGGTGGATTAGAAAGTTGCTCTGCATCGCTTGAGAAGTTAGCGTGTGCTCCCCAAAGACCTACCTGCCCAAATGCCAATTGCCCACTTACAAATCGAGGTGTATCAAGACCAGTGATATTTGGGAGTATACTGAGATTGGTCTGAGAAATATAGTGAGGAGTGAGGTCATTGTCTCCAAGATCAATTTTAATAGCAGAAGGTAATTTTACAATTTCTTCGGCAATAGCAGTAAAATCATCTCTTGTTAAGTCACTAAAATAATTGTGTTTAAGAGAAAGTTTTTGGAGGTAGGGCTTATGCTGAAGAGCTTCAAATAACATGACTAAGTTTGGCAGCGATATTTTCTTTAATTGGCATTGCTCTAAATCAAGTGATTTCAAAGCATTTGCCATTTCGAGTTTCTTACAGAAACTGCTCCATAACTCCGGGGAGTCTGCTAGCTTATAGAAAGCTCCACACATGTTTAATTTAAGGTCTTTTAAACCAGCCCAGTCAATTGCATCTACAATTTGTTGTGCAAAATTAGAGTGAAGGCCAAAAGTGCTGTTTGCAAGGTTTATATCTCCATCCTTGCAGGCTTCAACTTCACTGAGCACCTTCGAGATTGTATATTCGGTAATAAGTGAGCTGTATTTCACTGACTGATCTCCTCTGATTTATTATGAAAAGATTAGCATTATACTGGGCGGTCAAAAAAAATCAAATAGGCCTCTCAATTTTTGATCGTGCTTGTTACAGCTTGGTGAGCCTGTTGATCAGCGATGGTTCTTTTCAACGAGTTTTCAAGCGCAGTTGCACGTATCGATGAATCAGCAGGATCGGGCAGATTTTTCACTTGAGCGACAGTGGTAGATGAGGTGTTGATATCAAGATCACTATCCAGTTCCTGATCGCTGATCAGGTAAGTGGCACCCTGATCATATTTACCACCGTGTTGAGTGATCAATTGATAACGGTATTGAACATAAGCGTCACGGGTGATTATATATTTATCAAAGCCAGCGGCATTCATAACAGCTTCACTGTCAAGTAAGTTCGTGCGAATACGAACCATATCCAGACCAAGCAAGACATTACGTACGGCAATATCATCCATGTATGGCCAGACCGTGAAATATTCATAATCAACAAGAAGACTAAGACCGTCGCGAACGTTACTGGGGCCGAGGAAGGGGACAACAATATAAGGCGATGAGCTAAAGCCCACTTTGCTCATTGTGATACCAAAGTCATTGGTTGTGCGCTGTAAGCCCATAGGCGTGGCAACATCAAATAAACCGCCAATACCCACTGTACTATTGATCAATAAACGCCAGAAACTTTCATAAGCTGGGCCTGGCTGTAGCTGCAACAGATAGTTGATTGAAGTAGGCACTTCATTTAAATTCATAAAGAAGTTGTTGACGCCTTTTCTTGCTACAGCGGGGGTGATTGTTTTGTAAGTAATGGCTGCGGGTTTAAGCAGATACTTATCAAATTGATCATTAAAGGCGAAAGTGGCGCGGTTGATTGTCTGGAGGGGATCATTAGAATCGTAAGGATGATTGGTGATACTGGAACATCCATTTAAGCTAATAAGACCCAATATGCCTAATGCAGTGGTAATGGGATTAACAAGGTAATTTTTAAACCAATTGTTCACACTTAATATCCTTATAATTTCTGCGTTAGAAAACCGAAAACCCATGTGTGTCGAGTATGCGATTAAATCAGTACTCAACATGGACGTCAAGTGAATTCTTGCAATATGAAACGAGAGATTAATCTGTTATACTCATTGCTTTGTTTTGGTATAGAGGTAGAGATGAAGTCAATCGATAATTTAACCAAATATACTCGACGCACATGGGTTTTTGGATTTTATAACGCAGGTATTTTTCGTCAGCTAACACGATTAAAACAAGCAATAGTTACTCATATTGTGAAGTTTTAATCGTGTTAGCTGACGAAAAAGAGCAAGTTAGAAAACCGAAAACTCATGTGCGTCGAGTATATAATCCATTGGTCTATGCCTGGGTTGTTTGGTTGGTCGCATCCTTATTTTACAGCATCGAGTATTTACAACGCGTTTCTCCGACTGTGATGGCGATACCACTGATGCGGTCTTTTCATATGAATGCAGAGACATTAAGCTTTATATCTTCTTTATACTTTTATTCCTACGCAGTCGCACAAATCCCAGTCGGTTTATTACTCGACAGATATGGTGCAAGGCTATT
Organism: Legionellales bacterium; assembly: GCA_013043985.1. Taxonomy (GTDB): domain Bacteria; phylum Pseudomonadota; class Gammaproteobacteria; order UBA1113; family UBA1113; genus JABEVJ01. The sequence continues at coordinate 2,544 of JABEVJ010000180.1, forward strand.
ATTGTCATTGGCCTGCGCAGTGATTTCGCTGGGCAGTCTGTTATTTGCACTATCACATATGTTGTGGTTGCTTGGCGTTGCGCGGATATTAATTGGTTTTGGTTCGGCCTTTGCTTTTATAGGCGTGTTAAAACTTGCTGCAAGCTGGTTTCCTGATAAACGTTATGCCCTGATGGTCGGATTGACTAATTCGTTGGGGGTGGCAGGCGCGATTTTTGGCCAAGCACCTCTTGCTAAATTAGTCGAAGTTAGTGGCTGGCAAACTAGTATGATTATTTTATCTGTCATTGGATTTTTTATCAGTCTGTTAATTTGGGTATTAATTTTAGATTGTCCAATCTGCTTACTGAATTCACACGTGAAGAAAAAAAGACAGCTTCCTAAGGGACAACTGATGATGGCACTAAAGGCTATTATAAGTCAGCCGCAATCCTGGGTAACAGCGTTTTATGCAGGTTTGATGGTAGTTCCGATTATTGCATTTGGAGAATTGTGGGCGGTGCCTTTTTTAACCCAGCAGTACAATTTAACGCCTGTCATGGCTGCTAATATCAATTCGGCCATTTTTATTGGTATTGGCGTGGGTGGGCCAGTTAATGGCTGGCTCTCAACTCATTTTAATCAACAGCGCTCAATCATGTTACTGGGCAACATAGGTGCATTTTGCAGTCTGATGCTAGTGCTTTATTTTAATCTCCATTTTGTTCCCTTGTTATTTTTGTTACTTTTTATTTTTGGTTTTTGTACCAGCTCGATGCTGATTGCCTTTAGTATTAATAAAGCACGCTTTCCGCGCGAGTATAATGGAACAGTTGCAGCGTTTACCAATATCGTCATTGTTATTCTTGGAGCGGTTTTTCAGGATGTTATCGGTTATATATTAGAACATTGGAAAATGACGGTAGGTCAGGGCAGCTACTCACTTGCTGACTATCATTTGGCTTTTATAGTTTTGCCAATTATTTCACTATTGTGTCTGGCATTGTTGTTTTTTGTGGATAAGAGTCATAAAGGCTAATCTCGGAAAGTCCAAGCCCTATTAGCGGAAAAATTCCAGATAAACACTAATCCAGTCGTGATAAGCTGCGCAATGATGTATTGTAAATGCAGTATTTTTATCCCCAAATACATCAGACCAGCATTGAGCAGCGTGCCAACCAGCACAATGCTGTAAAACTGCCATAATGCTTCGCGATGCCGTTTCGCACTTCTGAATGTAAAACGATGATTCATAAAATAACTGACGATACTACCAAAAATGCAGCCAATCGTTGATGCAATAACAGCTTCAATGCCAAATAGCTCAACCAATAAAATTAGGATCGCGTATTGTGTAGCAGTTGAACACACGCCAACCAAAGTGTAGCGCGCGAATTGAAGGCCGATTTGTTTCATTTAGGTTTTTTATCTATTTGTTAGGTATCCAAACAGACGGAATTTACTGGTTTCTGACTTGCTCTTTTTCGCCCTATGAAATAATTAAAACTGCACAATATGAATAACTATTGCTTGTTTTAATTATTTCATAGGACGAAAAAAGCAGCGCCATAATTCCAGTAAATTCAGTCTGTTTGGGTATAGGTTGGCAGTTTTTTATCAACCAAAGTTAGTTTAAGCCGCGCATATAATGGCAGGCCATCCTGGTAGGGTGGATAAGCCTCACCAGTGATTAAGGGCTGCAAATATTCCCGACAAGCGGCAGTAATACCAAAACCATCTTCTCTTATGTAATGTCGAGGCATCGCTTGTTCGATATTCGCCACATGACTTAATGCAGTTTCTCCAATGCGCCAGCGGTAAGGTTTGGATGATTCTCGTACAATAGTCGGCATAATAGCATTTTTTCCAGCCAAAGCAAATAAAACAGCAGCTTCTCCGACGGCATAGGCTTGTTCAACGTCAGTTGTCGAGGCAATATGACGAGCTGAGCGTTGCAGATAATCACAAACAGCCCAGTGATATTTATAATTTAATTGTGATTTTATTAATTGGGCGATGACGGAAGCCACGCCGCCTAACTGCGTGTGTCCAAAGGCATCTTTTAAACCTGCATCAGCAACAAAGCGGCCTTGTTCATCTTGCAGTCCTTCTGATACGACAACGGTACAATAACCATAGTTTTCTACGCAGTGTTTTACTTTTGCAAGAAAACTCGCTTCATTGAACGGAATCTCTGGAAATAAAATAATGTGGGGGGGCTCGTTGTCGTGTTCACTGGCCAAACCTGCGGCGGCGGCTATCCATCCTGCATGACGGCCCATAACTTCCATGACAAAAACTTTGGTTGAAGTTTCTGCCATGGATTCAACATCGAGACCTGCTTCACGAATGGATACGGCGATATATTTGGCAACCGAGCCAAAACCAGGGCAGTTGTCTGTGATGGGCAAATCATTGTCGATAGTTTTTGGAATGCCGATACAGGTGAGAGGATAATCCATCTGATGAGCTATTTGGGCAATTTTATTGGTTGTGTCTTGAGAGTCGCCGCCGCCATTATAAAAAAAATAACGAATATCATGGGCTTTAAATACCGCCAGCAGACGTTCGTATTGTGTTTTATTTTCTTCAAGACCTTTAAGTTTATAGCGGCATGAGCCAAAGGCACCGCCAGGTGTGTGGCGGAGTGCTTCAATTTCAGCATCACTCAACAGACTTGTATCATAAAGCTCTTCAGCCAGTGCGCCAACAATACCGTTGCGACCAACCAATACATTTTTTATTTTATTAGGGTGTTTTCGTGCTGTTTGCAATACACCGCAGGCTGATGCATTAATGACGGCAGTCACACCGCCCGATTGAGCGTAAAAAGCATTGGACATCAGATTGCTCCATTCAAATTTGGGGGATAACCATTGTACTTGAGTTTAATAATATACTCAAAATACATATGTTTGGGTATATTCTGAAATTAGTGTAATATATTTTCAAAATTTGCGAGGATATTATGATTAAACAATTTTTTTCGGCGATCTGGAGTATCATCTTATTGCGCGGTGGCCCACAGAGCTTTCCTTACTCTCCAATAACGCTTATTTTATTGGTCGGAGTTGGCCTTGTAATTGTGCCTTTGGCATCGGGTGGTCATCTTTTGTTGTTGCTTAGCAGCCTGAGCTTTATGCTCATGATGGTGTGGATTCTTTTACACTTTACTAAAAAAACAGAACGCTATGTACAAACCATGACGGCATTGCTTGTCTGTGAATGGCTGATGGTCATCGTGCTTCTTATTGTTTGGTATTCAACCTTATTTTTGGCAGCCTTAATGGGTAATGTAAAAGGCGTCTCACCAGGGCATCTTTCAGATATTTTTTCTATCAAATTTGAAAAGGATACCCTCCCTCCTGCAGTCATCGGATTTCTCGGTATTTTAATGTGTCTTATCGCAATTTGGAAATTACTTATCAATATTAATATTATTAAGCAAGCAACAGAATGGCGTTTTTTTCGCTCCATGGTGTTTATTTTTTTATTAAATGTAGTACCTAATTTGATAGAGCAGGGAATGGTCTCAACAGGTGTGACAAAAGCACCTGCTCCTAAAACAATCAATGCTTCTGCACCAGTTTCCACACCAGCGAGTCCGACTAAAGTTATTCCTTTAAAGTAGGGTAGGTATATCATGACACACCGTGGCGAAATTAAAAACAGACCTCTTTCCAAATACGCTTCGGTGAGTCAAAGGCAAGCTGCCTCGGAGCACAGAACCGGAGTGTACACGCAAGTACATGAGGATTCGAGCATCGAAGTAACGCAGCTTTTGATCACCGAAGTAGGATGTGAAAAGAGGTCTGTTCATATTCTTGGAATTTGTGGCACCTTCATGGCAGGTGTTGCTGTATTAGCAAAGGCGGCAGGCTACCGTGTTACAGGTTCGGATGCGGCGGTTTATCCTCCGATGAGTACGCAGTTGCAGGAGCAGGGTATTGACTTGATTGAAGGATTTGATCCTCAGTATATTCCTAAAGATATTGATTTAGTGGTGATAGGCAATGCCATGCGTCGTGGTAATCCTTCAGTTGAATATGTCTTAAACAATGGTATTCCTTACCAATCAGGACCTGAATTTTTAGCTGAGAGTTGCTTACGAAAACGTTGGGTGCTTGCTGTTGCTGGAACTCATGGAAAAACCACTACCGCTAGTATGTTAGCATGGATGCTTGATTATGCAGGATTTGCCCCTGGGTTTTTAATTGGTGGTGTGCCAGGAAACTTTCCGGTTTCAGCACATGAGGGTCGTGGCGAGCATTTTGTTATTGAAGCTGATGAGTATGACAGTGCTTTTTTTGATAAACGCTCAAAATTTTTGCATTATCGCCCGCGCACGCTGATCACCAATAATTTGGAGTTTGATCACGCAGATATTTTTGAAAATCTCGAAGCCATCAAAAAACAATTTCATCAACTCGTGCGCACGGTACCAGGCAATGGTTTGATTATTGTACCATCAAATGAGTCTGAGCTTGCTGATGTGCTTGCTCGAGGCTGCTGGACGCCCATTGAGTATTTTGGTGATAAAGGACACTGGACTGCAACTGATATTGCACCTGATGGCAGTCGTTTTTTGGTTAGTTATTGCGGTATGAGCATCTCTGTAGTGGAATGGTCATTAATAGGATTACACAATGTCAGTAATGCCTTGGCGGCAATTGCAGCTGCTCATCATGCTGGAGTCAGGCCCGAAACGGCAGTAGAGGCGCTCTGTCATTTTATCAATACAAAACGACGGATGGAAGTGAAGGGAACGGTCAACCAGGTGACGGTATATGATGATTTTGCTCATCATCCCACTGCAATAGCCACAACCTTGAATGGATTGCGTAATAAAATTCCAAAAGAAGATCGAATTATTGCCGTGCTGGAGCTCGGTTCTTACACGATGAAAGCGGGTGTTCATAAGGACACATTGTTGGATAGTCTGCGCGATGCAGACAGAATTTTCTTAGCACGACCAGAGGAAGGTGCAAGCTGGGGGTTGGATCAATTGGTTGCACACTCTCATCACCGAGCACAAGTTTTAAATCATGCGGATGAGATTGTTGCTGAAATTGTTAAAATTGCTGAGCCGGGCGATCATATTGTGGTGATGAGTAATAAAGGTTTTGATGGAATACATCAGAAGTTACTGAACCGCTTAAAGATGCTAATGATTCAAACATAAACGATCTTCCCAATCAATCAAAATTAAAACGCATTAATACTTCCTCTTTTTACGGTAACTCAGCAGATTCTCAATTAAGCCAAGAAGAATGGAATGACATTAACAAATTGTTGCGGGAAGAAAAAGAGAAGGAATGCCAAAAAGCATGGGATGAGATGAAATATGCTAAAAAACTTTAAGGCCTGTTGACAATTGCTTCGTTGGCTCCAATTTCAGCTCCGTAGCCCGTATTACGCTCTTTTCATGAAGTATCCCTTTTTTAGCTCTTTTCTACAGAATTAAACATCAAATATATGTGCACTATTTCCGCTAATACGGGCTACTCTTAACTATCATCTCAAGGTAAAATTAAGTGTCGATACCTCAGGGTTTATACCCTGAGGTATCGACACATAATTTGTAGCTGTCACGTAATGTGGAAATGATAGTAAATATGGAAAAACGCTCGTCATTGCGAGGAGTTTACGACG
>JABEVJ010000181.1 GCA_013043985.1 Legionellales bacterium
CCCCCATATCTTTAATTGTTCCTTTTACAAAGCTTTCTGACTCTAGAATAATTTTTATTTTTTGTGAAATATAGCCTTTCTCATATTGCTCAAAAAGTCGGTTTATCTGTTCCTGTGAAAAGAAAAATATTTCCGTTAATTCTTTTACTAAATCATCATTGAAAAAATCAATTAAAGTGTCTTTTTCTATTGCATAAGCCAGCTTAAATCTAATTGCTTCGATTTTTCTGCCTTCTTTTTTATATTCTACCGTAACATTTAATGTTGAATTTTTATTTACTTCATTAATCGCTATATCTAATACTCTTTTTTTAAAATTTCTAATATCAGAATATTGTTCTTCTGAAACTCCCATTAGTTTTCGAAAAGTTGCCATCGGAAACCAAGGTGTAAATTCTAAATTTTGAAAACGAACGCAGTTTTCGTATAATGCTAAACCATATCCAGAAGTAAATTTTGATAAGGTGTCTAATTTTAATTTGCCATAAATATCAGGATGATATAACTGTGCTCTCATCACTGAACTATATTCGTAGCTACACATTCCATTTTCTATTTTTGCTGATGCCAATATAGAGCTGGCTTGCCATTTTCGTGATTTTTCAACATCATCATTATTATCTAAGATATTCCATTCGATAACCGTTGACATTAAAGCTATCAAAGCATTTTTAATTTTTGATGTATCATTGCTGATATATCCTATTTTGTTACATAATTCTTTTGTTGGTATTTCAAATTGACTTTGATGTGGTAAGTCGTGGTAGGCATTATATAAAAGGGCATTAAACAGTTTTCGTTCAACCAACGTTAATGAGTTTGCACAATGTATCGCATAAACATGTTTTTTAAGTTCAGGCTCAGAGCTAGAATTTTTTTGCAACTTCACAATAACTCCATGTATCAAAAACTAGTGAACTAAAACAATAGTTTCTTCGGACGTCCGAAGAAATCTTCATTAATCACTGCCAGTATTTCTTTCCTCAAGTAAAGAAACTAATTGTTTACATATAAACTCATAAGTTTCATCCTTTAATGCTAAATCTTTAGTAAAAGTAATTGAGGGATAACCCTTATGATCTATTTTAAAGGTAAATAATTTTTTACCCGCCTCTGAGTTAAATATTCTTATGTCAGGAACAGTTGGTTTTTTATTAAAACCATCCATAAGCACTTCTTCTAGTTTTTTAGGTGTGTTAATTTTTTTCCCAATTTCACCAGCAACGGCGAGTATTTTTTGGTAATTTTCCTTATCTTGCGAAAGCAACACATTGATCTTTGTAGCCATATAAATCGGTAGATTATGTATTTCTGGTATACAGGAAATAATTTCTGATGGAATTTTTGTGTATGTCATTAATTCACTAAAAGAAGAAGGTGTCTTAGAAATTTTCTTCGACAACTCGTTTTCAGATGCAAATACTTTGTCGTCAAGTAATTTTTTGTACAAAACTGCGTTTGAATAGTTACTTACATTTTTACGTATTTTATTTTCTGCATCTTGCATAAGAATAGCATCTTGAATATTAGATATATTTTTCTTTATTGCCAAAAGTGGAATATTTAATCGTAAACAGGCTTCATAACGCCTTCTTCCAAAAATAATTTCATATTTTGTTGTTTTTTCTTTATCCGCATTTTCTCTGACTAAAACAGGCTGTAGTTGTGAGTTTTTTCTTATTGACTCCATAAGCTCTTCAATATCACCAAGCTCATTATGGCTTCTATTTGCATATTTCCAAACCTCACACTCAGATGGATGGACATAGAAAATATCATTCTCGTTGAAGACTATGCCAGTATCAGTCTGTACATATAGCGACTCCGATACATTCGTTTCACCATTATGGATATCATCCAAAGCTTTAACAGTTCCGCTTCTTATCAGCAAACTTAGCGCACCTGAATTGTGGATATTTTTAGACATTTTCAGTTACTCCCTCCAACTTAACTTGTTCTGCTTTTTGCGCGTTCTTTGATTGGTACTCCCAGATTGCTTTAAAATTATTTATTATTTCCATATTAACATTATTCTGATATTCTATAGCGCGTCTGTAACCATCTCGATTTCCAATCGGTTTTGATATATCGTAAATTGTACCAAGATCATTTGAGGCTTTAGCTACTTGAACTGTTTCACACATATTATTTGTTAGAATATATCGCCCATACTGTTGGCGCATTATGTTTTCAACAAGTAATGCCTCGTTATTGCCCTTGTGTGCTGATAATAATATTCTCAAATAACTAAGCTTTTTATCTTCAATTTGAGAAAATAAGCTCCCTAAAGTTTCAGTGTACGTAATAAAACTTGAGTAATTATTCATATTTGGCGGGATCGGAATGATTAAACCATCACACGAGATAACCGCATTTAAAGTTAAAGGTCCTATATTTGGGCTACAATCAATTAAAATAACATCATAACGATCTTTAACGTACTTTAATGCTTCTAAAAGCCGAGTAAAAGGCGAACCAAGAATATTTTTATTATTAGCTAAATCATTTGTCAATAATAAATCACAATCCTGAATTGCAAGATTTGCAGGAATGATATGTAATCCATCAAAATGAGTTTCTATAATGATTTGATTTATTTTTGAAAAGTCTTTTAATAATGCATTTGTAATTGTAGACTCGTATGCTACCTCTAAATCAGGAATCAAACCTGAACTAAGAAGAGTTGCGGTTCCTTGCGCATCAAAATCTAATAGCAGAACACGAAGTCCTTCTATTGCCATTTTTTTTGCTAACTCAACAGCTGTAATTGTTTTGCCCACTCCTCCTTTCAAATTAGAGACGGCAATTGTTAAGCAAGATGCTCCATCTGGGCGAAGGTAGCGTGTTTTTACTTGATCCCTTAATAAATTAATAGCAAGAAGAGTAGGGTCTGTTGACAATTGGTTCTTTGGCTGCAAAAAGAGTGTAATCGGTAAAAATTGGTTCTTGTTTTCGTTAAATAGCTTGCTATTCGCC
>JABEVJ010000182.1 GCA_013043985.1 Legionellales bacterium
ATCGCTGCCTGTACCGTGACTCCATTGTAACAGAAATTGAGAGAGAATTTATATCTTAACTTTTTGTAAAAATGGTCTAGATTTTTCGCCCGCTATACTCAGTTGCCCGCTCTGTTGAAGGGCTGTCAGTTTTTGATGAATTTCCTGCAATAAATCCGGTTCTTTTATCGGAAATACTTCCCCAATAACGCCTAGGTTTTTAGCCTGCACCGCCGAGCTGAAAAGCAGCATGATGCCAAGGCCTGTGCGTAAAAATAGCTGATTCATCTCAGCTATCCTTCGATGTTTTCATGAGTTCAACCACCACAGGGGTTTCATCTTTTGCCCCTGCCAATACCGCCTGTGCAGGGAGAACCACCACGTGCTCATCACGACTGATGGCATGGATTGCGCCCGTCAACCGCGCGGAAAAATCCGCAATCTGCTGTTTGGATTCTTCAGGTGAGAGATTGCTTTTAGCCAGCTCGTTGAGGTAGTTATTCGCCAGTCCTGTCACATCCACCGTGACGATGGATGACGAAAATGTTTTAGCGGGCGCAACATTGACAACCGGAGTTTTCAGCTTATATTCCAGAAAAAACAACTCTAACCCCGATAAAATCCCCATACCAATCAATGCACCGAGTAATACCCCGCTGTATTTATCGAGCCAATTTAATAATATATTCGTCATTGATTTCATGGTTATATCTCCTCGCGCAAAATGCGCTCACTGGTTAAACGTATCGCTTGCTCATGTGAGTAGCCAGATTTCAAAAAAGCTTTGACTGAGTTAACATGCTCTGCCTTAGATGAGTAGAGCGTACTGGAAAATGGATCGAGCAATAATCTTGCCACACTGTAAGAGCTGCCAATTTTGATACACATTTCAGCGTATTGCCCTGCTTCCGTTCGTAAACTTTTGAGGGTCATTTTAAAGTGAGGTGTGTCATCAATCAGGTTGGCCAATGCTGCTTTTTCAATGATATCTGGCTCTTGTTTCAAAATAATGACTTGACTGGAATTGGCTTTGATAGCGCGTGAGGAATCACTTTTATCGTAATCTTGCAAAGTCTGTGTACCAGACATAAACGCGCCCTTATACTTGGCTGCTCGACGATAACCTACTTCGATAAATTTTCCACCGAGTTTGTCATCGAGTAAATCCCAGGCTTCATCAATGATGCACTGAATTTTTTGAGTTCTATCACCGCGATACATCACCTCTGTGACGTGGTACATCATCGTCATCAATACCACGCTTTGGAGTTCTTTTTTACCGCTCAATTCTTCCAGCTCAAGCACGATATAGGGATTATTAAAATCAAGTGTACACATACCATTAACGTATCGTCCGTACTGCCCCTCATTTGTCCACGCATCCAGCATCGTACTTAAATCACGTGCTCTCACATCGTGGTGAGTTGCCAGCCATTTGGCAATTTTATCCGCATCGCCCTGATTGCCATAGATTTGCCATGTAGCTCGAATAGCTTGTTGTAAATAGGATTCTTCAATGTCATCAAGTTCTCGTTTATTCGAGGCCATCTTTGCATAGAGTGGTAACAACAAACTGATTGATTCGTTAAAATCCAAAATAGTCGTGAAGGGATTAATACAAATCGGACTATCAGGATGAAACTCTATAAACTGCCCCCCCAACTGTTTGCAACTTTTCTCAAATGAACGTCCAATATCAAAAACAATAACTCGTCCGCCATGACTTGCCACGCTAAAAGCTTGCTCTTGCAATAAAACGGATTTACCGCTTCGACTCATCCCTGTCACAATGACATTGTAATTCCCTTCCTGATTAGCAAAATTATCCACCCAGATCGCTTGACCACGCCTGCCAAACAGCAAAATACCTGGGGAACTTCCTCCCTTCCATTCACCTTGAATCGGGAGTAAATTTGTCGCATTTAAACTTAATACCGTGCGAATACGATTAAAATATTTAAGGTCATCGAATAAAGCATTATCAACCCGCATGGGCAACATAGTGAGCCATGTTTGAAGTGAAATATAACTATCGCGCTTTAATTTCCAGCCCTTAGCATTAAACACTTCTTTTATTGCGGATTCTGCACGACCCACTTCATTTTTTGGGCTATAACACATGGCTTGATAAGCAATCTCAACCAACCTTTCTCCCGCATCTAATTGCGCGGTTGCGTATTTCCAATCGCTGTAAATTTTGCCCGCTCGCGGCAAAAACTTGGCGACCATGCCTTTGACCGTTTTTTCAGCTTGGTGATTTTGAAACAATGCTCTGGTTTTCGCAGATTCAACATTAAGCGGTCGCACCACTGCACTTAGATAAAACTCACCCAAGGGATGACGATGCGCATTCTCTTCACTTCCCAATAATTCTGCATTTAAATGTTGCGCCCATTGCTCGGGAAGTTGTTCGACACTGTAGGTCGTGACAACATAATCCTCGGAAAGCGTGAGTGCGTTTTCAGTTAAAGTAAGCTTGGTTTCTGGCGAGACCATTTGTCCGGCAAGGCTGCGCGAGGTCTCCCATTTTTTTTCAGCACTGTAAGGGGTTTTACTGGGATTCACCATATCGTACAGTAACGATAGAAGTTGTTTTGGCCTCATAATACTTGAATGCGATTTAATGACAGCAAAAACACTCTGTATTTTATCGCGTATTTCTAATAACTGCGCTTCCTCTTTTTCACCGAGGGGTAAGTTGACACTGACAAAACAGCGGTAATTGCGTAAACGTGAATGCGGTGCACTTTTGATGAGGCTGGAATACGCCCCTTTTAACAAATGCGCTTCCCGCTCTTTCGCCAGTTTTTCATACCAACCCCCGCGAACAGAGCGTGCTTGTGTCCATGACGATATTGCTTGCTCAATTTTGGGTGATGCCCATAACAGCCATTGACTGATTGCGCCATCCGGTAAAATATCGGTCAAAATACCGTTTAATGCCTTGACCGTTTCCTGTGAACCACCCAGTAAAGGAGCGATTTCCAGCACAAAACCAAGATTGGTTTCGTTATAATATAATTCTGTTGCTGGGTCAAAAGTCTGATAAAACAGCAAGGAGGCCAGTGAAACCTGTGATAAAAAGGCATTGATGGATTTTCCCGCAAGCGTGGCATTACTCACCTGTGTTTCAGCTTCATAACCCAGTGCGCTGGCGGTTTTTTCGAGAAAATTATTTGTCGTCATGGCTGCTCTCATCGCTGTCATTGCCATCGACTGCTCTCACTGGATCAGCAACCCAGCGACCCGGTTCAATCACGGAATACAGTGTACTGGGATCGTGATAGTTTCCCTGTTTGTCCTGATAAGGTGCAACCCACACCGCCATAATTTGCTCCTGAATGCGAAGTGGTGCGCCAGGAGTGATGATGGAAGCGGGATAGGGCGTAGAAAAATTATCGAATGCCCCTGCTGTCTGATTGGCCTTGATACCATTTTTGCCTGTGGATGTGCCATCTTGTCCAAGCTGACCATCGCTCACCATTTTGTCAACATCATGAATCGGCTTGCACATGCCCGTATTGGGCGCAGGACATGAAAAATTACTGCTACCTGTGGAAGCACACCCCGTGAACAATGCAGAGGTCAGCACAAGACTGGCCGCTCTCAACATAAAATAACGCCTCATGCTTTGCCCTCCCCTTTATTGCCCGCCATTGCCCACGCCGTCAGCTCAGACAATGATAAATACCCGTAATGAATCACCCCATCCTGACGAATCAAAATCGGGGTTGCGTTGAAATGGTGGCTAGTAGCAAAGTCCTTTATTTTCATCAGACCGGAGAGATCACATTCAGGCACAGAGGCTGAATCCTGACCAAAAAAGGGATTAAGCATCGCGCTGGTTAACGCTTTCGCTCTGTCAGCAGCGCACCATACTGCCTCTGTCTTGCCGACCGCTTCAGGATGGAGTTCGGCAATCGGCATTAAAAATTCGTACACTTCCAACGCGTTGTTTTTCAGTAAATCCTGTTGCAGGACTTTGCAATAGGGGCAATCGGGATCAAGAAATACCGCGACTGGAGTACCACCCTTTTTCCCGGTAATAATTGCTGAATCAAGGGGCAGACTTTTCCACGCAATCACAGCGGAACTGTCACCTGCGTTTGAATTCGGCAAACCTGGCGTATCCGTGGTTAAATCAGTTTGCGTGGCGGTATCATACAAATGACCGAATATTAAATACCGTCCAGTATTGTCGCTGTAAAAAAGGTTATCCCCTGCTTTGACGGCATAGACGCCCTGAATCGGGGTGGCGGTAATGCTGTCAATCTGTGTTCCTGCCAAACCTTGACGGATGGTTTGGTGGGAGGGTTCGCCAGCCTGTGCGGAAATGCTTAATCCGATAACCGCAGCAAACAGGAGAACCTTGCTAATAAAAGGAGTATGTTTCATTCGGGGAATCCTTGTAATTGATTGGTATTGTTTTGTGTATTATCGCTTGCACCATCGCTCACAGGCGCAGAAGGCAATTGCCTGCTCACCTGCTGTATCTGATTTAATAAAGCGGGATTATTGAAATTGGGATTCATTCCTGCCTGTGAAACATTGCTGGTGCTAACTGCAAAGCGATTGGAAAGCGTAAGATTGTTATTAATTGGTTTTGCCTGCTCCAACCGCTCTTTGTCGGTCAAACCATCCAGGTAAAATCCTTTGGTAAAAACAATATCCACTTCGCTTCCTGCGCTCACTTCAATCACAGGCTGCAATTGCTCGGCACGCTTGATGTTATATTGGGCGTATAAATCAGCGGCATTGGATACCCCCTGCGCTGCACCGTACTCCAGACTTTGACCATTATTGACACTCGTTGTTGAACCGAGAGGGCTGATGCTGGTGGTGGTATAATTATCGGAAACACTGTCGCCAAATCCGCTGAGCGCACCGCCAATAAATCCCTTGGTAATGAGCTCACCATCGCGCATGACGACCTTGCCCCGCACCCCGTCCTTGCCATCATTGCCATTGACATAGCCATTCACAGTAAAATCAACAATTTTGCCATCCCGCATACAGCTCATACTTTCTAACCGGATATACGCGCGTTCACTCGATAAATCACCATAACCTGCTCCAATTAAACGGCAGTTTTTCAGGTGGGAATGAAAATTGTTCGGCAGTGTGCCGTTATCAATAGTGCGCAAAAAAGCAGGTCTTGGGTTGCCCTGTGAGTTGACTCCTGCACTGGCATCCAATCCGCCAAGCATCACGGCTTTAACATAGCTGCCAGAAGGTACATAATTATCAGGGGTTTTATCGGGTAGTGGCGTAGGGGCTTCTGGCATCGGAGCAAGTGCAAGTGTCGTCACCGTCATACCAACATCAAGGGAATTATCGGCATTATTCATACTGTCAGGATGACCAGAGGCACTATACACGGGTGCAATTGACTGTACGGGAGGGGCTTTTTCAAGCTGAATCAGCTTGTCATTCATGGCACTCAACTGTTCGCTTAGTTTATCAATAATTTGTTGCTGCTTATTGAGCGCATCAACTTGCGCATTGAAATTCGCCGTCTGCTTTTGAATGGTTTTTTGCAGATTATCCGTTTTTTTATTCTCGTTGCTGAGATTGATTTCAGCGCGTTCAATCCATACCGACTGCCCGTCCAGATTTTCCGTTGGGCTGGTAAAAGGTGATTCCTGTGCTGTTTTCACCACTTTACTTGTTGGGGTGGCCACTTTAACTGGCTTGCGATGCTGGAAAAGCAGACCGATAACAATAACCGCAATACTGACTCCTGCCACCATCGCCATATTGCGTTGTTGTAATTTTTTGGTTATTGAATTGGGTGATTCAAGCGTATTTTCTGCTGGTGTGAACTTTCCCCGCAGCTTGGCATATTGCTCTAACCAGACTTTGCGAATATCCGCCAGTGTTTTTCCCCAGTCAATCATGATTTGCCCCTTGTTTAACCATAAACAGGCGGGTTTGCCCTTTCGCAGGGATGGCCTCGGTCTGCAAGGCAATGGCCATCGTGCCCTTCCGGTAGAGCTGCTCAGGACGAAGGTTTAACGATTCATTGGTTAAATTGCGAATGATGTAAACATCACCCTCAAGATTGATACCTTGGTATTGTGTAATGGGCGTGACGGTCGCGACATTGCCGAGTGGCAGCGGGTTTTTATCTTTAGCAAACACCACTGTGTAGCCATCGGGAAAAGTGCCTGTCGCCATGGCTTGAATTAAACGGGTCAAGGTGGCTTCGTAAGGGGTCGCGCTTTCCCAGTTCTCTGCCTGCTCTGGCGTTGTCACGGGAGGCTGTAAAACTATCGTATCAGGCGAGCCTTTTTTTACATTGAGTTTTATCTGGTAAGCATTGCCCTGTTCGGTCGAAATATTAAGCTCGAAATTGGCTGTTTGCAGCGGTTTAATATAAATCTGCCCCAAGATATTATCTGTTTCAATCACATAGGAGGCAGGTGTGCCTATGACGTTATTTATTCGCTCACCTTGCACGATAATGCGGTTATAACTGCCATTAAAAACCGTGGCATGAACGCTGGCATTATCAATCACATTGACGGTCTGTAAAGCAATTGCGGAGGAGCTAAAAAACAGTGCTGCCATCATTGAGCCTATTATTTTATTTCGCATCTTTTTTTACCTCGTTAAATCCAGCTATTAACAATGCGCCGTTACGATAAACATAATGAGCACGGTAAGTAACTCGCGAAACTTTGACCTCTTCTTTACCGACCATGATATGTAAATCCCCGGTAATATCCGCTATTAAAGTATTGGTATCGACCGCTACACTTGCCGGAGAAAAAAACGTGGTAACATGATTTCGTTTCAGATATTGGGTTTCTGACATGAGCTGACTTTTTAACGCACTGTTCGACTCTGATGCGCTGTAATGTAAAATTTCTTCTATTTGCGAACTTGGGCTGTCGGGTGAGATATCTAAAAACAAGGTGCTGTAATAACGCGTCATTTCGGTGAGATACCCTTCTGAAACCCGCGCTTTATCCACCCACCCTGCTTGCTTCAGCGGCATCGGAATGAGGACGATACGTTGATTACCCACCGTTTTAATCAGTGCCATACTGAGCAGCACCACCACCCCAAGCAGCACCAAGGTGAGAAAAAGAAATAAATCCCGCTTGGCAATAATGGATTGCAATTTTCCAATAAAAAGTTTTCTTTTCATCCGACATACTCCCGGATGGTTGAAGAAGGAGTACTTTTCAGCAGGTTTAATTCACTGGGAAAATACCAATACAGCCAGCGTTTGTAGTGTGCTCCGATGTAGCTTTTAAATTTTTTGATGCCGATATTGGAAGCAGCACCAAGTGCCAGTCCAAGCAACGCATGATTGAAAAACACTCCTACAAAAATAGGCAAGAAAAGAGCCATTGCTTCGTCCATTGTCCAGATTAAAAAACGGGCGGGCTCATCGAGATTACGAGGAATATACAGCTGACTCTCACTCATGATTTATCCCCCTGTCATACTGTCGATAATATCGGGACCAAAACCAATGCCGAGAAGAACAACCAGGCAGCCAAGCAGAATAAGATATTGCTGTTTAAACCCTGCAATAATGATGCCGAGAACCAGTGTAATCATGGCAACCAATCGCCCAAAATCACCCTTGACGTGATTTTCGGTGGCATCATCCAGCGAGGATAAATCAAAATCTGTACCGCTACTCGCGAGTGCCGCTCTTGCCAGTAACAGGGATAGCAACACAGCGATAAGATACATTGCTTTTCGGGTGCTTTTTTGTCTGAGCTTTTGCGTGAGCGTTGACAGTTTTCTTTTTAACGAGATGCGTTTTAACATCAGATTGACTCCTTGTGGATTCTATCGGTGAATAAAGAGAAGTTTGTGACCAGCAGGGAAAATAATCACTGCCACAACCATAAAACCGGGTGGGTTCATAAACGGTTTGCTGCCAGTCACGTTTGGCATCGCTCATTGAGGCAAAATAGGCCTGGCGATCAATGGGTGCATTGGTGCAGGCACTCACACTGAGTGAGCAGAGGATGAGTGCCAACATGTTTTTAGGTAAGCCTTTCATCGTGGTTTTGGTCTCGTGACATTTGAGTCACTGGCAAGACGATCCATTAAAACCGTGCATATGCCCTGTGTTTCGTTGAGTGTTTCATAAAGTGTGCGAATCTCTCGGCTTAAACGCCAGATATCTGCTTGTAAATGAGCGATTTTTTGCTGACCATCCTGAAAGGCGCACTGACTATCCTGCTTGCTTTTGTTAAAAAACATGAGCTTCTCCTTGTGAATGACACTTGAATTCATTTCCATCATTTATTCCTGTACCAATGTGGCTTCATGTCGCTGCCTCATGGCTGGCGTCAATTTTTCCTCTCGCACAATCATGACCTGTATAGGGGCTTCAATATTGAGTGTAATTTCTGTTTTTGGCGGTAATTTCGCGTCTAAAAGCATCGGCGTAATATAGATAGCAGGCAGCCCGTCTATCAGTAAATAAACCCGCTCCCCACACTGTCGTCTTACTGGTAACATGATTAATCTCCTTTTTGATTGGTGAATTCTCGCTTGAAAAAAGCCAGCTTTTTTTCGATTCGGCTCATTTCACGTTTGTATTTTTCAAACATCATGAGATGATATTCAAACAGCTCTGATAACTCAGATAATCGAGCATTCAATACGCACTTGGTTTCTTGAAGGGTGCTGTTCATCGCTTTGTTTCCTTGTTTCATCGTTTTTCCTTGCTTTTTTTCTCAGCGATGAGAACCGCCAAATTCATCATTTCATCCTGATATTTTTTGTTGCTTTTTTTATGCGCAGTGAAATACTGTAAGTCCAAATCAATTACCTGTTTCAATCTGGCTTCAAGTTCAGCTATCGTTTTTTCGTGTTGAATTGTTTGGTTCATTTGCAAATTTCCTTGCTTCATCGTTTTTCCCCTTGTCTCGCCGAATAAGGCTTAACTCCATTGGCAATACCGTTTACACTTTGACTGTCTGCGAAAGTTAAAAAAACAGACTTGGTTTTATCAAATTCAGTGAGTTCTGCCAGCAAGGTACTGCGCTTTTCCACTGCATTTACAATGACGGTTTCGTGAGCAGTGAATGATTGATTTCTTTGCTGTGCAATTGCCTTAAACTCAGTAAACTGCTCAATTTTTCTATCTTCGTCTCGAATTTTTTCAACTATTTTTTTTCGTTGCTGTTGCCAGTTTTCGAGTTCTGAGATCAAATTTTCTTGTTTTTTGAGCAAGGCATCGATGGGTGGCGTCCAAGTACCGTTTTGAATTGATTTTTTAATGACATTGAGTTTTTTCCAAAAATCAACTCCCGCTTTTGTGTATGCCGACTCTGAGAGCAGCGTCTCTGTTATCGAGCTGATCGCCTCTTCAAGCGAACAAGGGAAATAGCCGGAAAAGAACAATTGATTCACCGCTTGCATAACCTGTTTGTTTTGGGTTGGTGTGAGACTATCGCCAATGAGTCGATCAGATTGAGCTAAAAAAGGAGCAGCAGAAGCAGAATTTTGTTTTCGAGTAAATGTTACCCCTTCTTCTTCTGCTTCTTCTCTGTTTGGTATCTCTGAAGTAGTCTCTGTTATTGGTACGTTGAATTCAACGGTCGATTCGTTATTTTCAATGGTCGATACCTTATTTCTAAGGGATCGAGCGGTTGAATTTAACGTTCGTAGATTTGATTTTGTGTTATCGGTATTTTGTGCATTAATGAGGTCATTTTTTTTATAACTATGAGTAAGATAATCAATGCACACTTCGGGGTGAAATTGGTAGAATTTGGTTTTATCAAATTTGTATTTTGGATTGGGATTGGTGTATTGAGAAATTGCTCCTTTTTCAAGTAAGCGGTTAATTGCATCGCGTATTTTGGACTGTCCAAATGCGCCAAGAATTCCCTCTCCGAATTCCTCAAAAGTATGATATTGTAATAAGGATTCGTCTTGTGTACGTAGATCGCCATAACTTTCAGCTATTTCATTGGTTTTTTTATTTTTATCAGCATGTTCAAGTTTGATATTATGCCAATATTCAAAATAGCTGAGTAAGAGAGCAGCGCAAAAATCACCATCACAAAAAGCAACCTGCCACTGTCGAGCCATGACAAGCGGTTCTTTTGCAGGATGAGAAATACAGCTTGACTTCATGGCGTGACCTCAAAAATAGAGAGGTTAGCCATTCGTAGACAAAAAATTAAACAGATAGCATTTTTTGAGATCAAATAACCATGAGGACTAATTATACCTAGCATGTCGTTTCCTTTGTCTGTCAACTTTCAATTGTCATGACAATGGATTTAATACGGGCACACTGATACAATCGTGTGTGCGAACGGGCTTAAGTCCATTGCGCTAGAGGCAAGTAGTTAAGT
This sequence comes from Legionellales bacterium, assembly GCA_013043985.1. Lineage (GTDB taxonomy): Bacteria > Pseudomonadota > Gammaproteobacteria > UBA1113 > UBA1113 > JABEVJ01. The sequence goes on from JABEVJ010000182.1 coordinate 10,320, forward strand.
TTTTGCGGACGTACTGCTTGCCTCGCCTTATTTTCTAATAACTTGAATGAAAATGTAGTTTAAAACCTCAAAACACCCAAGCAATTTGGATTATACCTCAGTTTGCGGAATATTCCAACAATTTTGTAGGAATAATATTTAAAACCCTTTTTTAAATGGAATAATCTCTAATATTTGAGGAATTTCAACAAGATACAATCTTGGTGTAGAATATACAATCTATCGTGGCCTATAGGATTTACACATAATGAATGAAAATTTGGACATTGCTGCTCGACTGAAAGCTGCTCGACGAGCCGCTGGCTTTTCTACGGCAAGAGCGTTCTGTCAAGCATTCAATATCCCAAAATCTACTTTCGGTCAGCATGAAAAAGGACAACGCATCCCCAAGGATCGGATGCTTAAAGAGTACGCAAAGCATCTTGAAGTTAATTTTATATGGCTGAAAACTGGGGAAGGTGATGCCTTTGCTGGCCAAAATCCGAATAAAACGGCACTTATCCATAAAGAGGTGAACAAAGAAACGCTTGCTAACCAATTAGCCTATAAACGTGATGAAATCCCTTCACTTGATGAAGAATTTTTTGCTAATTTGATCGAAAAAACAATGATCTATCTAGAAAAAAACAACATAAAATTTACGCACCGAGAGTTCGCCTCGACAATTACCACTTTGTACCAGCATATTCGAAAAGCTGAAAAAGACCCTAAATTGCAAAATTTATTGATTGATATTTCACTGGACAGCTATTTTCATTTTTACTCAGCACCACGAGCAGAATGAGATTGAAAAATTTTTTGTGCGTTATTGATCAAGAATAAGTTTGCATCAATCTCTTTTACAAGCAAGCTGTGCTTTTGAAAGAGAAGAAAAGCAGCTTTTTTTCTCTTTTTCTCTAAATAATCGACTAAAATACTTGTCTGGCTTATTAAGGTATCCAATTCTTCTTTTTTTACGTCTCTTCCTTGTTGAATTTTTTTTGCAGTACAAAAAAAATTTGTCAGAAGCTTTTCCTTGTTAAGTTTCTCTAAACGCCCCATATTTCAATACCTCATGTATGGATTCTTTATCCAAGCCAGATCAAAAAATATATTTTTGTTATAGCTGTAACTAATGATAAGTTTATTAACTTTGGATTATAAAAGTAATCCGTATATCATACGTAAAATGGGCGTAAAAAATCTAAATCTCAAAGAAATAATTACTTTTAATTCGAGCAGGGCAAATTAAGAACAAGCCTAAGCTCCAGTGACAACTTATTTCAGAAACTTTTGAGGATTGCGCTCATGTAACATACATAATATTTGTTTTGCCAAAGAATACCCAATTTTTTCATATTTCATAATTTTAGTAATTTGAGCATCATACATTTTGTTTTCGATACTTTTGAGAACATTTTCGTATTTTTCAAGAAGATTTTTTGAGCCTTCAGAAATGTTGTTTGATGTTTCTGAAATCTTCTGGGCAATGTTTTCTATTTTTGGCTTGACTTCCATGTAAGCCTTGACAATACTGGCCTCATGTGAGATTTCTGGGCTTTTTGAAAACATTTCCGAGTCTAAAGAATACACTTTTTCAGGAGGTTGCTTGCTTACCATGCTGATGAGCATCAGGTATGTTGAAATTAACTCAATGAGAATCGCAATCATGGCAACAAAAATGTTTTCGAGATAATCAAAAGGTACTGAAAAACTTTCTGAAAACATTTTCAGTAATGATAAAGAGGGTGATAGAGCAACAGGGTGAATTTGATTGCGTTGTTGTTCTAATTGATTCAACGTGGCTTGTTGTTTAGGAATTTCACGCTGCATCAATAATTGCGCTTGGGTACGGTAGTTGTGATCAAGATCGGCTTGTACCGTTGCAAGTTCGCTATCAATTAGGCTTTGCTCACTATTTATTTGTCGCGAATTCAAATGCGAAGTGCAATTCGATGAATAGATAGTGGTCAAATGAGGTAAACTGGCCACTCTGAATTGCAATCGGAGTAGCGATGGTTTAC
>JABEVJ010000183.1 GCA_013043985.1 Legionellales bacterium
GTGGTTTAAAAGTGCGCTAATATGAAATTAGCAACAAATATCGAAAAGTGCTCGTCATTGCGAGGAAGCGCAGCGACGAAGCAATCCAGTAGAAAGAGCATAAAATCAAGGACTTGACGCTTATAAGCATTCTGGATTGCTTCGTCGTAAACTCCTCGCAATGACGAGCATTTTCGCCTATTTGTTGTTATTTCCAATTACGCGACAGCGACTATTTATATTAGAAACTTGTGATCTCTACCGCGATGAGTATATCTTGTAATCAAATAAGTTCTAATATAGAATTGCCCATATTTTGTATCAAGGAGCGATTAAAATAAAGAAACACAAATAAATAGCACATAAAAACCTCATAATAACAACAGGAGCTTCCTAGCTATGCAAAAAAATAACCCCATCCCCCGTACACTCAATCAGTTCGAATTTCACAAAAATATTGTCGAAACGCTTTGCTCCCTTGGATCAGAAAAATTTCCTATTCTATTACCCGGAAATGTGGGGGCACGCTTATCAGGCCTTATATTCAAATATAGATATATGCTAAGCAATGCTACCGGAATTGGTAATGTTATAAAGCAAAATGAAGGCGATCAATTTGAGTTGATAATAGAAAATCATCAGAAATATAACTTTTTTTTAAACTTATTATCAGCTCATGATAGTGACAGTGATAAGGCGATAATACGGTTTGACGAATTTTACACATACGATATCGTTGAGATGCTCAAAACGCTTGGGTTTGAGGACAGCGCGATTCGCGACACCCTGTCGCAGTGTGAAACTGATTCTGTGTTATATAAGCTGCGAACCAATTGTTACCATCAAAGTCAAAAGCTTAATCTGCTCAGTAGCAATACGATCGATACTATCAAAAAAGATATTCCCATACTCCGTCATTTAGGCTTTACCGAAACAGAGATAATTTGCCTCCTGATGCATTCTGTTTCTAATTTGGATGCAGTGATAACTTATGTTAGTTTGTTCCAAACGCTTAATTTCACCACGCAGGAAAGCGTCAATCTTATGACGGAAGGAGAAGTGTTAGTCACTAATAGACACACCAACACGCTTGAGATGGTGCAATGCTATATTCACGGCCTGAGCGACCAAGAGTTAGACGACACTCGACTTAGTCTTGCCTCATTAAAAGCATGTGGATTCAGGCCAAGGCAAACTATCCAGCTTCTATCGCAGTATAACGAATTCTATAATCTTCAAAAAATGCAAATTAACGCTGATCAATTTGAAAAACTTGAATTTACGGCTCACCAGATTACTCGAGTAATCTTGCACGACAAAGATGCACTTATCCTTGAAATAATACAAAATCATTTTGAGCAGCTTTATAAACTTCAGTTCACAGGGATGCACTTTATCACGCTGATCGAAAAAAATATCAATTTAACCGATTTTTTACAGACAATTAACGACAAGTTTGCCACAATCTCGCGACTCGCTATGAATCCTGATCAAATTATCAACCTGTGGAATCAAATAGATGAATTGCAAATTCCTGATAGTCTGCAACCTCACTTTGACGCTTTAAACAAAGATGGATTCACATTCACGATTGAGGAAACTCCTGCTTTAATTCGTCTTGTTCAAGCACTCAACAACCTCGAGTTTTCAATTGAACACATGGTTAAGTTCATATCCTATAAAATAAGCGTTTGCGAGAAAATACTAACTCATGCTGCCGTCTTAAAAGCACTTGAGCTGACGCCCGAAGAGATCATTGCCATGGCCTCACAAGCGGGAGACTATGACCTTATTAATGAAATAATGATTGAAAATCAAAACGCCGCATCTCCCGTTGACAACAATAGCAAGAATATTATTGTTCCTCATGTTCAACCCCCAAATAACAACAATGCACTCGCAAACTTATTCAATCAAGTAGACGGGGCGCAATTGTATAATGCCATAATCAATCAACTTAATATGGAAAACTTGGATGCAGAACAACAATTATTCCTGGATCAAGCCTATGTGGATCAACAACGCGCTAATTTCGAAAAAAACGCGGCACAAGCAACCCTTCTTCCTATTTCTCTAAACTCTCAGAAATTAGAGGCTATATGCTTCGATGATAATCTAATACCTGAAAGATTTCTATGCTCTGTGATGAAGGAGATTATGGATGATCCTGTCATTGATGGGCGTAATGAAAATTGTATTCTCTATTTCTTAAACTATTTTTCAAAAAATGCAGCATCGCTACAGTCACTGAAAAATAGTTACGTTCTAGCTCAAGGTAAGCTTTATTATGTCGATCCATTTGGCGATATTGAGCAGGTAGCAATTAACGACTTTAACCTATTTAGAGAGAAACTACTTCGTTATATAAATCCTTTTGGCACGATTAAGTTGGTTACAATCAAGGATTCTGAATACATTGACGACAAAGACGATATCTTAAATTTAAGTAATAACAAGAAAGTGTCCTTATCAAAGGAGCACATTGTTGACTTGATTACCTCAAATAGCGATCATACCTGTTATAATCAGGTCATGGAAAGAGCTGTAATTGAGCGCGCATTGATAGAGAAAAAAGTCAATCCCTATTCGAACATGCCGCTGGAAAAAGAGGATTTGCAGTCTGTTACTCTCTTAAAAGCACAAATTGATGCGTTTGTACAAAAAGCTGAAAGTGATGCTGCCAAAATAAGAGCTGAATTACTCCAAAAGCTCAATGTTAATCAACTCAATATACTTAATTTTACCGATGAAAAGATTAATCTGATAATCTTTCGCCACAAAAATATTCGTATCCTTGAATCCATACTAGACCATTTTGAAAAGCTTAATGAGCTTCAAATCACGGCCGAACACTTGAATCCGATGATTGAAAAAAATAGGGGATTAACAGAGTTTTTAAAGACAATTAACGACAAGTTTGACAAAATCAAGGCACTTTGTCTGACTGCTAATCAAGTTGTTCAACTATGGGAGCGAATCGACGAACTCCCACTTTTTGATAATCTGCCGTACCACCTTCAAGCATTAAATATGTGTGGCTTCGAATTCACGCCTGAGCAGACTATTGCTTTGTTTCATCTCATTCATGCACTGGACAAACGTGGAGTCACACCTGAACACATCGTCACGCTGATATTGCACGACGAAGGATATCAATTGCTTGAAATCCTAAATAGGGATTTCGACCTATACACTAACCTTGGATTTTCGCTTGAAGAAATGGTTGAACTTGTATCCTGTGGAATAAACGTTTGTAATAAAATACCCACTTATGCCCTCGCTTTCAAAGCCCTTGGACTGGCTCCCGAAAAGATAATTGCTATGGCCTTCTCAGGAGAAAGCTATGACAATATTATGAATAATGAACTGATTGAAAATCACGACATTATATCTCACATAAACCTCAATGACATAAATAACAACGCACCTAATCAAACCTCGATCGCTGATTTAATCAAACAGCTAAGAAAGGAACTAAAACATAAGCTAATAAACCAGCCCCAGCTTCATGAACAACGTCAGCTAGTGAATCGTATAATGAATTATTTAATGAAGCAGCTAAGGAATATGCTGATAAATCAACCGCAACTTGAGTTTCAACAAGTGAGTCAGTTGCTCGAACATGTGGTGAAACAACTGCAGATTCAGCTAAACTGGGAGCCTAACCTAGTAAATAAACTAATAAACCAGCCTCCAAAGTTTGAGAAATTAATCGGTCACATCATGAAGCAGGTAAAAACACGCTCAGGTATTTTTTTGTTTTTTCAGCATAAGAACTCCCCCAATAGCATAAGCAATCAATCGTTTGCAGATCAACAAAACGATGCATCTATTGACACGGTAAATACCCATAAATTGGAATCTATCGATCATGATGCAGAACAAATACCTGAAAAATTTTTATGTAATTTGACCAATCAGATTATGGATGACCCTGTCATTGATGGACTTAATGATATCGGCTGCTTGCTTTATTTCTTCCTCGATTTTCCAGCAAAAGATGTGTTGACAGAGTCACTGACAAATAGTTATGTGTTAGCCAAAAGCAAACTTTATTATGTGAATTGTCATGGCGATATCGAATTAGTCAAGCTTAATGACTTTGATCTATTTAGAGAGAAATTCTTTCGTTATTTGAATCCTTTTGGCATGAACAACTTGGCCATGATTGCGAAACTGCAACAATTTGGCGAAGATAGCAAGAAAGTGTTTTTATCTAAAAAACTGGTTGTTGACTTGATTACCTCAAATGGGGAACATACTCATTATCATAACGTGATGGAAAGAGCCGTTATTGAAAAGATTTTAGAGACAAATGAATCCAATCCCTTATTAAATCTGCCTTTGAAAAAAGAAGATTTGCAGTCTGTTCCTCACTTAAAAGCACAACTTAACAGTTTTGTGCAGCAGGTTGAAAGTGCGGCTGCTAAAAATGAGGAGAAACCATCGGAACTGAACTTCTCAATGTAATTAGTCGCTAGCGCATAATGAAGGAATACTCACAAATACGTGAAAATGCTCGTCATTGCGAGGAAGCGCAGCGACTATACCCAACGCACCTTGATCTACGATGGGTATAGGAATTTATTGCAAATAATAATTATTATCATTTGTATTGACTTCCTTTTTTTTCTCCTTTAAGCTGTGTGCATAAGGATAGCCTTACCTTGAAGCAAGGTATAGAGTGAGTGGGTATTGAAATAAAATACCCACTGAGCATCAAATATAACTCAGAGGCCTTATTATGAAAAATAATATATCTATTCAAACCCTTAATCAATTTCATGACTTCGCTCCCGCCAAAAAGTATCTGAACAGACACATTGGCAATGAACAATTTACACAAAAGCATCTTGAAGACCTCCTCCACGATGCCGTTGGCAACGATGCTATCCAAGCCTACCGTCACTTGCTGGAATACTTCAAGGATTTTCAAGACCTTAGTATTGACCAAGCCAAAAAATCGGTTTCATCCGATGACAAAACTCTCCTGCATCGCGCCGTTCTCACTCAAAATAGTGCTATCTATCAAGAGTTACTACATGAAGATCGTGTTAACCCCTTTATCCGCGATCATGACCGCCACTCTGCTGCTGATTATGCTTATCAACAAGCAGTCAAACATCCTAATGAGCAAACATTGAAGATGCTGCAACTGGCTGTTGATAATCACACCGTGATTGATGTGACATGGCTTGCCTTACCGGAAGATATTAAGATTGAAAATGCACTGATGATAGGTCATATTGTGCAAAAAAATTCGACAAAAAACCATATTTTTGATCTTGAGAGTATGCAGAATGCGATTCAGTCTGAAGTATGGAAAAACGAAGATCATCAAGTTATTGCCAATCGCATTGCACAATTCCAGTTGGCTTCACCTGAAACTGAATTAAACAATGTTAATCAGGTTTTAGCAACCTTCTCTGATCTACTGCCAGAGCCAGATATTATAAAGAATGTTTCAATCAAAGAGAGCGGGGAATATGATGTTGATTTAAGTGAAAATAATAACGCAGATTTTACACAAATTAACCTTAATCTGCTTGATTCAAGCCACTTAACTCAAGCTGAGTTTATAAAGCAGGTAGAAACGCTCCAAAAGCGGCTGAAATTGTTGCAGCAGAACTTTTTAACAATATCCGCAAGACGGCCAACTTTCGAAGTGAATGCAAACTCCATTCATCGAATTAAAAACTTTTCTTTGATACTTATAGGTATCACCTTCACATTAGTACTGATCTACAACTTAGGACTTGGATTCGCTGCAATGATAGGAGTATCACCAACCTATGGAGATTGTATCTCATATGATGGCTACGCCCCAGACGGAGATCCAATGTGTGTAGAGCGCGAAAAACTTGGCACCGTATTTGATGACAATGACTGGGATAATATGAAAAAAGCTTTTGCTTATGTAAATATTGTTTTTGGCGCTGTGGTAGGGCTTGCTACCATTAGTTATTGTGGTGCTGAACCTGCAGCCAAGGTCTCTGAAACAATCAGTGAAATACGTGAAGACTTTCGCCAAATAAGCACTGTTGAGAATGTCGAACAAGCTCTTCACACCTTATTAGATGAATTGGTACAAACGCTTCCTGAGTTCGGGGATTTAATCAGCAGTATTCCTAAGTTTGAAGAAGGCCTTTACGCTGAGATAAAATTAGAGACAGCCCCGAAAAGACTTGAGGCTGTGAGTAATGTACTTAAATCACAAGCCGATGATCTCTTAACGCAAAGTAGGGATTTGATATTCTCCCCTACATTGCGGAATATAGGGTTTTTGAAAGCACCTACTTATGTTCCCTTAAAAAATGAGAAAACGCCTTTGCTCGGTGCTGATGCAAATAATAAGTTTGTTATCAATTAGGAGCACAAAGTCGCTGACGCGTAATGTGCAATATACCCATCGCACTTCAAGATGCGAAGTTTGCATCAAGGATAAACGATGAGGACGGCATGATGGTGACTGAGAAAAGCGAAGGAATAGTTCATACTATTTCGAGCTTTTCGTAAGGAGGCATCATGTCGGCATCGCGTTTAGCCGACGATGCAAACTTCGCATCTTGAA
>JABEVJ010000184.1 GCA_013043985.1 Legionellales bacterium
GCATGAAATTGCGCTGACTCGTGATTATGGAGATGATATTCCTTTTTTATCCTGCTCATCACAGGAAATGGAGCAGTTAATTGTTAATTTATTATCAAATGCACGTTATTCTGTTGAAGCAATGAAAAATAAAATGGGAAAAAATTATAAAATGCAAATCACTATCAGATTAAAATATCTGAGTAGTGAAAAACAGATTTTAATTGAGGTTGGTGATAATGGAGTTGGAATGTCGAAAGAGGTGCAGGAGCGTTGTATGGATCCTTTTTTTACCACGAAACCAGTTGGTGAAGGCACAGGATTAGGTCTTAGTATCATTCTCGGTATTGTAAAGGGGGTAGATGGTACTTTTTTGATTGAATCTGAAGTCAATAAGGGCGCCGTGTTTCGTGTTTTTCTTCCTTGTGCATCTTAAACCAGGTCTTTTTTTAAAATCGCATCTATTTCATCAGGTAGGCCTGGTTTGCAAAGATAAAACCCTTGAGCGGCATAGCAATTATGTTCTATTAAATACGTTAATTGCTCCTGGGTTTCCACTCCCTCAGCAACGACATCGAGTCCTAGGCTTTGTGATAGTGAAAGAACAGATTTAACAATAAACTCATCCTTTTCCTCAGCTAATTTTCCAATAAACTGTTGGTCTATCTTTAAAAAAGATACAGGGAGACGGCTCAGTAAACTTAAAGAGGAGTATCCTTTTCCAAAATCATCCAAAGAGATCAAAAATCCAAGCTTATGTAGTTCAGCTAATATAAATTCAGCTTGTTTTGGATTAAGCATAATTGCTGTTTCAGTTAATTCCAACTGAAGATCAGCAGGCAGGAGTTGATATTTTTTGCAAGCTTCTTGTAATTTTTCGATGAGATAGTTGTCATGACTCAGTTGGCAGGTGGAAATATTTAGTGCAAGACGAAAATTAGTTTTATATTTTAATTTCCATTCCGAGAATTGTTTTAATGCTGATTCTAAAATCCATTCAGAGATAGGGAAAATAAGCCCTGTATATTCTGCAACAGGAATAAAATCATCAGGAGAAACTACTTCAAACATTGAAGAGTTCCAGCGCAGCAATGCCTCAATAGAAATAATTTTTTTGGAGCTTAGCTCATATATAGGTTGGTATACCAGATGAAATTCATTACGTGATAGGGCAAATCTGAGCTCATTCTCCATTGCTAATAGGTGACCATATTCATGATCCAACTGTTTTGTAAAATATTGAAATTGATTACGTCCAGCATGTTTTGCTTTATAAAGAGCGATATCTGCATTTTTAAATAATTGATTGTAGTCTTGTTCGAGTTCAGTAGCCATTGCAATTCCTATGCTTGCTCCAACACTGATTTCATTATGCTCAATTTGAAACGGTCTGTTTATAATGCTAATTAAACGTTGTGCAACAAGACCAGCATCGGATTTTTCTTGTGTTTTTGCAAGACAGACAACAAACTCATCGGTACCAACTCTAGCCAAACAATCATTGGATCGAAAACAGCTTTGAAGGCGCCTAGCAACTTCACAAAGTAGTTTATCCCCAATAGGGTGCCCTAAGCGGTCATTAACTGTTTTAAAACCATCCAAATCAAGATAAAGAAGAGCGGGAAAAAACCCGTTTTTTCGTTTCTGAGCTAATATTTTTTTTGTTTGCATTTCAAAAAATAAACGATTAGGTAATTTTGTTAATGGGTCATAATAAGCTAATTGCCGCAATTTCTCTTCAACCGTTTTTCTCGACGAAATATCCTGTGCAACAAATACAAAACCTTCAATAGAACCATTATGATCTCTTATCATTGTTGCAGAATATAACACAAATAAGGACTCTCCCTTTTTAGTCTGATATTCAGCCTCAATGTTGGATATTGCTTGTTTAGAAATTAATTGCTCTATGAGTATATTACACTCTGTATGCTTGATAAGCTTGCTCAAAGGTTGATTGACAAGCTCTCCCGCTGTGTAACCGAGCAAGGTTAATGCTGCATCATTAACCATTTTAATTAAACCATGCTCATCGGTGATAATCAAAATATTGGTGATAGTTTGTACGACATTTTCAAGATATTTCTTTTGCAAGAGAATTTCATTATTCAGATTTTCCAGCATATTTTCTTTAGTTGTTAATTCACGATTTTTTTCAAAAATCTGTCGGTTTATTTCTAATTTGAATATGCTGCGCTCGATTGATGAAATCAGATCTCTGATATCAAAAGGTTTTTTAATATAATCAAATACAGCGTGTTTTATCGCATCGATTGCTAACTCTTGTGTACTTACGCCAGTTAAAATAATCGGAATAAACGAGGATGCAATTTCTCTCGCACGTTCAATAAATTCAAAACCACCCATGCCGGGCATCTTTAAGTCAACTATGATGATATCATAGTTGCCTTTTTTTATTACATCGAGCGCCTCAGTTCCTGACGAAGCCGAATGAACAATATAGGGGTAATTGGCCAATGCCCGCTTGATACTCAACAGAATCTCAGCCTCATCATCTACCAGAAGAATTTTTGCAGGACCATTTGAGTCAGTAATTTTGTTTTCTGATCCTGTAACGCGGGCGATTTCATCAAATAATACATAAATGTCAATTGGTTTTTTAATATAGCCAGATGCGCCATATTTCAGCGTGGTAATCGTATCATTCTCAGTACCATGTCCTGTCATAATTAACACGGGAATATGCGGGTAAGAAAATTTTATTTCCTTTAACAATTCGATACCTGACATACCAGGCATTCGTATATCAAGCAGAATACAGTCAACAGGATTGGTTTCTAGATTGGCCATGACTTCGGTACTTGTATCAAGTGTGAAAACTTCATATTTCGTTTTTAATGGGCGTTTCAGAGACTGAAGTATTTCAGGCTCATCATCAACTACCAAGATGCTGAGTTTTTTTTGAGAGACAGTAAATTCCATTCTATTCTCCAATGGGAAGCATAATACGCACAGTTGTGCCCTGCCCAGGTTCGCTTTCCATTTCCATTTTGCCATTCATGTTTTTTATTATATTATAAATAATGGGTAATCCTAGACCTGTACCTTCCCCAACGGGTTTAGTGGTAAAAAAAGGATCCATACATTGTGCAAGCACAGTTTGAGACATGCCAATACCATTGTCTTTAACTTCAAAAATAATATATTGAGAATCATCGAGATGGGTCACATTAATAATGATTTGCATTTTGAAGGTGGAGTCGCTTTTTTCACGTTTTAGCTCAACAGCATAACGTGCGTTCGACAGTAAATTGACAACAATTTGCTCTATTTCCCGTTGCTCAACACAGATTGGCGGCAGATTAGGTTGATAATTTCGAAATATCTGTATGGAGTGTAATCTAAATTGCTCATCAAACATGCCAACTGCGGCATCGATTGGTAGAGTCAGATCAATTTTTTCAGCAGCATCTTTTTTCTGCCTTGCAAAACTTCGCATGTGATCGATAATTTTAGCGGCTCTTTCAACTTGTCTGATAGAACTTGCTGTTATTTCTTTTAAATCTTCCTCAGATAATTCTTTGCCCAACATTTCAAATGTCTGCATATTGCTATGAATAATCGAGAGAGGCTGATTTAGCTCATGGGCAATGCCAGTTGCCATTTCTCCCAGTGCAGCTAAACGGCCAGTATGTGCCAGTAGACTGATTTTTTCTGCATTTTCTTTCTCAAGGCGGCGAAGCGCAGAAATATCTTTAACAGTACAGATAATATTCTGTTTTTTACCTTCGGCATCATACACAACAGATGCTGAAAACAGAACAGGGATGGTTTTGGTCGAAGTAAGCTTCATTTCCGTTGAAAAATTGATGAATGTATTTTCTTCAGCGCTGGAATCTGCGTCTTGCAGCAATGTTAAGAGAGGAGCAATATTTTCAAACAGATTGCTAAATGGCGTAGATAAAATCGCTGCTTTTTCTGTACTGAGTATTTTTATTGTACTTGTATTCACATCAACAATAGTCAGATCTTTATTAATGACAAATAGCATATCAGCAATTGAAGTGATTAAACTGGTTGCGTAATTCCGTTGAAGCGTCAATGCAACATTTTTTTCATTCAACTCTTTATCTTTTTTAGTCAAATCATTCAGCAGCAATTCCAAAGTCGATTTTTCGTGCTTGATGGTTTCATACATCTCTTTCATTTCAAATGAAGAAACTTCCAGTGCACGCTCTTTAATGTAGCGTCCTTGATCGCCGTCAATATATTCTTGATTTACTCTTGAGATAAAAAACTGCATTTTTTCATTTGCAAGTTCTTCTTTAGTAAAACCAGCTTTAGTTAATTGTCTTTTTAATACTGAATGCAACGCTTCTAGTTTCATATGCATCCTTAGCAAGTTAATTCCCTCTTGCTGTGAGTATATACTGCTTGACTGTCTCAATTCAACAGGGAAAAAAACTGCGCAATTGAGGCTCTAATTCACAAGATCCTTCTCGCTGTTCATGATACAAAGACATTGATTATTATCTTGATCATATTCACAGGATTTCTTGGCAGGGCCGGGGAATCCTTTGTCAAAGGCCTTAATGCATAAGCTAGGATCATCAGATGCCCCTGAAATAACCGTGCTGATATACGTACAATCGACAAAATCCTGATCTGTGGCCATGACCTCAAAATCAGCAATGATGGGACAATTAACATACATCCCTGCATTAGCAAACAGCTTGGTGCTGGTTAATAGCATAAAGAAGAGTAGGATAAAACAGTGGAGCCTCGGCATTTTCAAGTTTTCCAGCGAGAAATGTCTATGAAGTATATACCCAAACAATATTAGTTCAAGTAATCAGCGGATAAATCAAATTCATAGGCTGAAAAAAATCCTGGACGGTGCGATTTTTGATAAATGAAATATTATAGGGATGTTCGGCAATAAATGATTTTTTTTCCCAAGCGGGGCATAGGCGAGGGATAAGCTCGGCAATTTTGCCAAATAAGATCAGTTGTATATCACAGCAGGTAATCTCCGTCTGCTGTAAAAGCGATTGCATAAATCCAAGCCAGGCTTTTGCATCGTATTTTACAGGGTGCTCGCTCAATACGAGACTGGCATTTAGCAGTAAAATGCCTTGTTTTTGCATGTTACCAAATAAATCACTGGCGGTGTTAATTAATCCTTGTTTAGGAACACTCGCAATCGATGACTGTGAGGTTTCGTTGCTTACCAGCAATCCATGTGCTACTAGCAACATTTTCATGAAATTGCGCAAAGAGGTTGCTCGGTTTACGGTTTTGCTGAGACCTTGCTCAGACCATAAACAGGTGACTGCTTGATCCCAAAATGCAAAGCCATTGGCTGATTGTTTTCTTGGATAAGGCGATTCGCCCAGTAAAATGTAGCGTGTCTGTGCAAGTGGCAGAGAAAAAGCATTAAAAATGTTTTGAGAACCAGGCAGCCAGTTATCAGTTTGCTCTAACTCTTTGAGATAAAGTGGGTTCACTTGTTTTAGTGCAACCTCAACAAGTGGGCGCCAGTCAGGGGCAATGCAGCTTAAGTTGAGTTTGGTCAAGATGGAGTCCTTAAAGCGTGTTTTTTGCGAAGTATAACAGAAATGGATATACTCTCCATAAATAATCTTCTCAAAAAGGTGTAAAATGGATAAACAATTACTTGCGATCCTGGTGTGCCCGCAATGCAAGGGTAAACTGCAATATGAGTCAAAGCAAAAAGAGTTAATTTGTCGTTTCGATCGGTTGGCTTTCCCTGTTCGGGATGAAATTCCGATTATGTTGATCGATGAAGCACGACATGTCACGACAGAAGAGCTCGAACGGTGAGACTAGTCCAACGTTTGCCGATAACGCTTCAATCCCAAGCCTAATACTACTAAAAAGAACAGAATAATCACCCCTAGATCAGGCCAAATGTCTATTAAACCGTTGCCCTTTAATAAAATACCGCGAACAATTGGTAAAAAATGTGTAAGTGGCAGCAAATCACCCAAATATTGTGCCCACACAGGCATCCCACGGAATGGGAATAAAAACCCAGATAAAATAATAGAAGGTAAAAAGAAGAAAAAAGCCATTTGCATCGCTTGTAATTGATTTTTGGCAACGGTCGAAAATAAAAGACCTACTGTCAGGTTGGCTGCAATGAAAGGTAAAAATGCAATATATAACAACCAAAGGCTGCCTTCCATGGGAATCTGGAATAAAAAATACCCAGCCAATAAAATCAAGCTAACCTGCACATACCCTACAGCTACATATGGCAAAACCTTACCTAAAATCACTTCCAGCGGACGGGTTGGCATGGCAAGCAGATTTTCCATGGTTCCTCGTTCACGCTCACGCGCCATGGCCATCGAGGTAATTAATACCATGGTCATGGTTAAGACTACACCCAGTAAGCCAGGAACAATATTGAATTGAGTGAGATGCTCCGGGTTATATTTCGTGTGTACAACAAAATTAATGGGTGAGGGAGCTTGCTGTAAATAGGACAGACTGCCTGTGAAGGAGGTATCAATCAGTGCGCTCAGATTGGGAATGACATCCAGTGCAAAACTGGTTGCTGCAGGGTCGGTTGCATCAGCCTCAATTAAGAGCTCAGGCTGTTGGTTGCGAATCAGACGTTCGGTAAAATCGGGTGGAAAATACACAACAAATTGTACTTCACCTCGAGCCAACATTTTATTCGCGCTTGTTTGGTTATAGAGTCCCGGCAAAATACTAAAATAGTCTGAGTTTTGCAGTCCAATCGTTATTTTTCGAGTGATATCACTTTGGTCAGCCTGTACAACGACGGTAGGTAAGTGTTTTGGATTATAATTAATCGCATAACCAAAAAAAATCAGTTGGATTAAGGGAATGCCGATAATCATAGCAAACGTTAATCTATCGCGCTTCATTTGAATCCATTCTTTTAAGGCTATAGCCCAAAAGCGTTGCCACGAGAGTTGTTTGAAGAAGTTCATAAGTTCTGTTCAGCCTGTGTGACCAAATGAATAAAGACATCTTCTAAATCAGGAGGGATATTTTCCCAGCTGTAGCGGGTTTGAAAGGGTAAAATAGCTTGTTTTAACAAAACCGGATCTTGCCCGCTTACATGCAGTTTATCACCAAAAAAAGCCGTTTGTTCGATATCTTTTAAGGTGCGCAATTCATCTGCAAGCTGTGACAGATTACTCCCTGACGCCACCCAGGTAGACAAACCGGAATTGGCAATTAATTCACTTGCCGTTCCTTGCGCGAGTAATTGTCCATAGGCAATATAAACAAGCCGGGTACAACGCGCAGCCTCATCCATATAATGCGTACTGACTAAAGTCGTAATTCCCTCTTGTGAGAGCTTATGAACTTCATCCCAAAATTCGCGCCGTGTTTTAGGATCAACGCCAGCAGTAGGCTCATCAAGTAAAAGCAATTTTGGTTTATGTAATAAACAGCCAGTTAGTGCAAGCCGCTGTTTTGTTCCCCCTGAAAGGTTAGCGGTTAACTGATCAGCATGAGAGCTGAGATTAAAACGTTTCATATAAAAATCAACGACTTCTTCTTTGTTTTTGATACCGTAAATTCGGGCAATAAAATAGAGATTTTCTTTGACGGTCATTTCTCCATACAAACTAAAATTCTGCGTCATATAGCCCACTTGACGTTTAATCTCATATGACTGCCGCAACAGGTCAAAACCAAGACAGCTTCCCTCGCCGGAGTCAGGTGTCAATAAACCGCATAACATCCGTAAAGTTGTCGTTTTGCCACTGCCATTTGGACCTAAAAAACCGCAGATTTCACCTTTTTTCAGTGTTAAGGCAAAATCAATCACTGCAGGAATACCATTAAATTTTTTATTTAATTTATGTGCATCAATAATAATATTCGACTTATTCATGCAGAAATACGTCCACAGGTTGACCTGGGTGAAACTGTACTGCAACTTTTGCAGGCATATCTGCACGCACCAAGTAAACCAGGTCATCACGAGTGTCTTTGCTATAAATGACGGGCGGTGTATATTCTGCCTGAGGAGAAATATAGCTAATGGTTGCCTGAGTTTTATGTGCACAGCTATCGCAGCCAAAACTCAGTGTTTCACCGATTTTGATTTTACTCAGCTGTGTTTCAGGAACATAAAACAGTACATGAATATTTTCAGGGGCAAGAATAGCAAGAACAGGTTGATCGACCGCCACCTTTTCACCCAGACGGAAAAAAGTGTCAAAAATTTCGCCGTTGACAGGTGCTGTCATGGTTTTTTGTTCTACCGCCCAATTGGCTCGCGTGATTTCAGATTGAATTTCTAAATATTGGTTTTGTTTGGTATGAAAATCCGCCTCAGCGATATCATAGGCAACTCGACTAGTGGCATGAGTTTGAAAGAGACTGGCCTGTCGTCCAAATTGTACGGCGGCAAGTGTGAGCTGAACCTGTAATTCGGATAAGCGGGCTTTACTCGAGTCAAGGATTGCTTTCTCTGGTTGGGGATCAAGTTCATAGAGCAGGGCGCCAGTTTTGATTTGTTGTCCGCGGCTGACAGCGAGGTTGATTAAGGTGCCTCCGACACCGCTTGCAATGTAGGTATATTCACCCTCAATGTAACCCGATAAAACGATTTCTCCTTTCTGTGTACAACTGGTCAGTAAGCCCAGTAGACAGAGAAACCAAATAATTGAGTTTTTTTTAGTGCTTGAAAAAATCCTTTTTCGCATTTTTTTCCTTACTCATTTTCCACATACCTGAAATCACATTCTTTCAATGGAACAATCCGTGTTTTCTTATATATTTTATAACCAAAATACAGTAGAAGAAAAGCCGGAATGCTCACATAGGTTGCAATAAAACTACCCCAGTTAAAATGTTCTGTTGGTACAGCAAATTGTTGCGCAATCATAATTCCTAAACAAAGTACCAGTGCAAAAATGGGAGCAAAGGGAAAATATTTGGATAAATAAGGCAAATCATCTAAGGATTTTCCTTGAGCTATATAAGCGCGTCTGAAGCGGTAGTGGCTGAGAGCAATACCAATCCAGGCAATGAATCCGGCTAATGCCGAAATATTAACTAACCAGAGAAAAATAGTGCCATTACCAAAAATAGAGGAAAGAAATACAAAAGCGCCAATCGAAGAAGTTGCTAATAAGGCATTGATAGGAAGCCCTTTACGAGATATCTTTTTAAATAAGCTAGGTGCTTGTCCCATTTTTGCAATATGCCATAATACTCGTGTTGCAGTATACATACTGGCACTGCAGGCAGATAAGACTGCAGTCAACATAATAGCGTTGACGACAGCTGCAGCCAGAGGCAGTCCGGTTTTCTGAAAAACCAAAGTGAAAGGACTTAATGCAACATTTTGAGTGCTGGCATTGATTAGCGAGTTATTTGTGTAGGGGATAAGGAAACTAATAACCAACATAGATAAAACATAAAATAATAAAATACGCCAAAAAACACTTTTTACAGCTCGTGGAATACTTTCTTTCGGATTGGCTGCCTCACCCGCAGTAACACCAAAAATTTCGGTGCCCTGAAAGGAAAACCCGGCTACGAGTAATACACTGGTAAAGCCCAGCCAACCATCATGAAATGGGGCGTCTCCTATTACCCAGTTGGAAAAATTAACAGCTTGATGGCCAAACACACCAATAATCATAAAAAAACCAATAGCAATAAAAAATATAATGGTGACTACTTTTATCAGTGAAAGCCAGTATTCTGATTCACCATAGAGATTAACGGCCAGTAGGTTCATAGCAAAAACAAGGCAAAAGAAAAAAGCACTCCATAATAGAAAAGGCACATGGGGAAACCAATAAGACATGATAAATGAGGCAGAAGAAAGATCAACAGCAACGGTAATAGCCCAGTTAAACCAGTAATTATATGACATGGCAAAACCCAAGGCCGGATCGACAAAGCGGGCACTGTAGTCACAAAATGTGCCAGTAACCGGAATGAGGGTTGACATTTCACCAAGGCTTGTCATCAGAAAATACACCATAATGCCAATGATAAGATAAGCAAGTATGGCGCCGCCGGGTCCTGCTGTGTGAATGGCATTTCCGCTGGCAAGAAAAATCCCGGTACCAATAGACCCGCCAATAGCAATCATGCTGATATGGCGAGTCTGAAGTCTTCTTTTTAAATTGTTGGTCACAGTTTTCTTTGCTCGAAAGTGGTAGGTCTAAGGGGAGTTAATACTGGGTCAGCGTTGTCAAGAGCATTTCCTTCGGCCGCATTTTCCTGTTTTGCATAGAAAAATCGACTTTGTTGCTCCTGTACTTTATCTAGTATCTCTAAATTCTTTATTGTCCGTCTATCGTTTTTTAACTCATGATCTGTTTCAGCTATTTTTAGCTGGCGTTCTTTCGGAGAGAGTATCGATAACTGTCGTTTTTTAGGAGAGAATATAGCTAAAATTGCTTTAATAAATGATTTGAGTTTTCGTAACTCTTTCTCATTGGTAGTAATTTTTTGCCATAACAGACTTGTTTCTTTGGCTTGTATGTAATTTTTGTTCAGATCAAGAGGATTGCTACCTGCCTTCTTTTCAAAATGCGCAATCTTTTCTCTAAAAAATTTATTATTTATAATAAGTGATTCGAGCTTTTCTTCTTGGTTGTAGACAATATTCTGCTTCTGGACTTCTTGTTCATGTTTCTTCTTTTGCTGAATCTCAGCTGCATTTGGTTTTGGTGTAAGTGGAGAAAGCCAATTCTCCACAAATACGCCATCATTTTTTCTTAGCGGTGAATTTGGAACATTATATGCGTTGTTTGGTAATTGAGATTGAATTGGTGTTACATCAAGCAAAGTCCTGTTTATGGCAAAAGCACGCAGCAACTTAAGGTCTGCAAACTCTTCTTTACTAAAATACTCATGTAACTTTATTTCGCCATTTTTTACAGCTGAGGTCAATTCATTATAAACAGCCAAGATGGCATATCGCTTAAGAAGTTCTTTTGTCTTCTGATCTAAAGGGGTTTTGGGTTGTTTAGTTTTAGGATATTGCGGCATTCGCATATAATCAAAAAACTGTCCGGCATATTCGTCAGGTTGATTCTGTATTTTGTTCTTGTCTTCGAGAAATCCAGTTGCAAGAGGAGTTTGAGCGGGTTTCAAATAATCCCTTAATTCATTTGATTGTTTTTCACCAATCCATTTATCGCAAAACTTTCTTTCTTCTGAATCAGAACTGAGCTTTTCAAGTAGAGGACTCATGTGAGTCTCATAGGCCTTGCCAGAGACATCATTTTTGATTTGATTCTGACGAATTGAAGTCAGCCCCGATTCTTTTGAAGATTTCAGCGCTTTTGCAAAGTCGGGTTTTAACCTTTTCACTATATGCTTGTTGAACTCATCATCAGTCAGTGTGATTTTATCCGAATGAGTGCGAATTTTACCCAAATACTTGGAATTAAGTCTGAAAATTGCATCCCTGAGTTTGCTCATATTGATCGGTAATTTTTGATGATTGCCCTCCGATGTAATGTAGTAGAGTTTATTAGCTGCGATAATGTAATCGTTGAAATAATAAGCTTTAAGATTATCTTTAGAGGGAAGTTCACTCATAAAATGAACCACATGCCCATTTTGCGATTGGATAACGGATGCAGCATAGACTGATGAGAGGTTGCCATAGCCTTGTCTGATCGGAAAAGGTAGAAAATCCTTTAACTGTTCACTGAGCGAATGAATCTTAAAGGCCCAATTTTTATTGAGTGGGATTGACGGTTTACCAGCATTTAAATCTGGTTGTTTGGTTGCTATGTTCTCGTGATCCGATAAACCGGGTTGTTTGACTGAGGTGTTCTCGTCATCTGAGAGTATTAGGTCATCACCAGATGATGAGTCAGCGTTAGCGTTCTTTGAAGAGCTCGTTGGCGACTCACTATTTAAAAACAATGGCGTATTACCAGCAGAAATAGCATTTCTGGAACTGCGTGTTTTAGATCTCGGTACGGTGACCTCACTCAAGGTACGATCGGCTTTGGTAAGAGGGTTGATTATATGAATATTTTTTGCTTGATTTTCTAAAGATTGTAAGCGATCAAGAAGCTTAATACAGACCGTGGCCTCAAAAATATTGGGTTCAGGTTGAGACATGATTTTTTCAAAGTGGCATTTAATCCAGCAACCGAAAAAATGCGTTTGAAGGTAATCATTGAAGTCTGTGGACATGGGTGCGTCTATATTAGCAAGTATTGATAGGCGGGTAAGTATATCCGTATTGTCAGCGACATCACCCTGATAAATGTTTCTTACATCAAAGAAATCGCTGAAGTTGTGGACGTAATTAAAATGTTTTTTGACTTTGTCAAAGTGCACATCATAGCGCTGTACCAATTCGTCCCTAATCTTTAATTTTTCTTCTTCAATGTTTGCGTATTTAGAGGTAGGTGTTGTTAAATAAAAATCCAAATATTGATAATAACGCCAATGCATAAAGCACGAGTGGTTGGATTCTTGTTTCGCAGCAAGCAATTCAGAGACCGGGCGCTTCATCTCCTTAAATAAATCATCGACAAATTCATAAATTTCCTGTTCAACGATCAGCTCTTTCTGCAAACTTTGCAGCATTTGACCACATTTACCTTTGCGAAATTCATCAATTTTCTCAGGAGAGGCCGACTTAAGTGTCTCTTCATTAATCATTTCATCGATAAATGCGCATAACTCAGTTAAATTACGGAACTTCTTAAATGAGTTTGGCTGCAGTAAGTCAACCAACCGAGCTCGAATAGTATAGGCAAATTGTTTTTTAACGTTGTTTGTTTCTTTAATGCGGTTATCTATTTTTCCAAGGTAAGCATTCACTAACTTGAGGCAGCTTTCAACTTTTCGAGTAAAGAAGGTGTTTTCAAGATTGTTTGAAGGGACTGAGTAATCTTCATAGCGGCTTTTTAACGCCTCTAACTCCCTGGCTAAGGTGTTTTTTTCAGCCGCAAGAAAATCAAGGTGCTTGAGGGCTGGATTGAGGAATGAAGAAACAAGCTTTTTAATAGAAATTGCAGAGAGAGCAATGCCCATGGTTTCTTCCTGATAGTCTTTATCTGGAACCTCGCTTTTACTTTCGCTTTTAGTGTCAGAATCAGTATCAGAGTCGGAGCTCAATGTACCTAAGTCTAAATAGTCTTGATATGTGGAACTCGATATAGTTTTTTTGGGTAACTTTGATCGATTTAGAAAAAAGTGATCTTGAGACATAGTTTTTAATGTGGTTATTGATTGATCTAGTGCCTTAATATCGGAATGGTCAAGTTTTGCCTTTGTTTTTAATGTCTCAAAATTTTCGACAATGGGAGAAATTTCATCGTAAAGTTTTCGTTGCTGTAGAAGTAATTGAATACCTTCGGGTGTGTTGTAGTTGTAATTTTCATCTGTTGATAATGCAAGAATTTCTGATTCTTGATTAAGGTTAGATATATATTTAAATAGGCTAGAGATAAAACCTGAAAAATAGGAGTTGGGACGAGAATTTTTGTTTAGCTTCTGATGAGTTTGGGATATGTAGGCATTAATACGAAAGTTTTTGTCTTCATCTTGCAAATCCTGATCTTCATAGATGGCAAGAATTTTTTGAGTAAATCTACTTTGCACTTCTGAGGTTTTTTGTTTCTCTTTCTCTGGAATCTGTTTCTGTTTATTGGGAAATAATGTCTCGCTTAATAGGGCTTGACGCTGTATTGCATCATAAATTATAACAGCCGCCACACAGGTTTCATAATTATAATTGTTAATAGCCATATTACACTTCTCCCAATAGAGTTTTGAAAAATTTCTCAGCAGAAACAGCCGAAGATTTGTTTAAATTTCTAACATTTAAGCACAATTATGCGTCCGTTTGCAAGAGTGAAGAGTGACTTCTTGAGTTTGTCTCTCTGAAGCCTGATTTTGCAGGGCTCGGGGGGGCTATTATAGTCTCCGCGTTTGAAAACGCGACTTTCTAAAATATTTTTGAGCGCTCGATGTCATTCCGTACGAAAGTCGCGCTTGAAGGCGAAAAGAGTCGTGAGCTTCATACGACTTGAGATAC
>JABEVJ010000185.1 GCA_013043985.1 Legionellales bacterium
CGGAGCGCAGAACCGGAGTGTACACGCAAGTACATGAGGATTCGAGCACCGAAGCAACGCAGCTTTTGACCTCAGCAGTAGAGTTTCCGAAGAGGTCTATTACTAACAGACTCCGACATTGCTAACGCCGTCAGTTCCTGAAGTCCACGCTCATATTCAACTCTTTCATCAGATTTTAAAGAGTCAATAAGATTGTGCATTTTTTGACAATCTTCCTCATCAAGATGAGACAGAATAATTTCAAGATTATTGCTTGTTTCACCTTTTAGACAAGGAACACAATTTTGTTTAATAAGTGTCTTAAAGACTTCAGCAATTTTTTCTACTCGCATTTTAGGACTGGCATTCACGATAATAAGCGATGAGCTTAACGCCAGAGTATCTTCTGCATCAGTTTGATGACCTGTTAATACGGTTAACATCTCTTCATAAATCAATTGACAACAATTTTGGCCGCGAGCTTGAACCAAGTGTTGTTCAGGAAAAACGAAAAACTCACCCATTAATTTTCCCTCTACCTCCAACTTTGCCTGACATATAGTATCGTCGGCATCTAATGCTTGCGTGAATGAACGATGGGTTTTAGTTGTTTTAAGTGTTGACCAGGATGTTAAATTTTCAAGCAAAGAATCTGCCATGTTACCTTTTTTAATGATGTGCTGCGCTTCATTATTTAATGCGGATTCAGAACTTTCAATAAAGGAGATATTATCTGCATTGGGTTGAAGAAGCTCCTGTTTTATACATTGATTTTGAATGCGTCTGCGAGATTTTTTTCTATTGAAAATGCTGTTGGCAAAAAAACCTTTTTTGGCTTTTTCTTCAATTTGATCCTCTTCGGCAGATAGAATTATAGGGGGTTTTTCAGTTTCTTTCTGAAAATTAATTTTTTTAGCTGCAAAACTCAATGCATTTTTTATTTTCGCCATGGATGAGCCAAATCTAGGCTTGCTTTTTTTAACGTCCGGTTTATCCACCTCAATTATTTCAATGTGCTGTGGCTGCAAAAAAAATGCCTCAAGAACATTTTTTAATGTTTTTTGGGTGTTTTTTTCACCTTCTGTTAAAGGGAACATTTGAACACCTTTATAACGTTGCCCTTCAGGAACTAACTCAATTTCTTCACGGCTCAATGTGCTCTGGTATGCAAGCTTTCTTTTTTTGTAGTAATCAAGAAATGGTCTCAGCGCACCTGTAGCACTCACTTCCCCTTCTTGAACAAACGTTTTTTCCTGTTCTGAATATACGTGTCGAATAGATGCTTTAACATCTTTAGGAAGTGCAGCATTTAGTTCGGGATTTAGTTGATTGATCAGTCGAATATTTTGTTGCGTATAATCAAATATGATTGGTTTATTTTTCTTTTCCTGTGCCAAATCAAATGTCAGTTTAAAGCTAAGTGAACTTGTATTAGAATTTTCACCCGTATTCTCAGTGCTCAATGCCACATCTAAGTCATTATTAATAATTTTTATTGCACTGCGTAACCCTATCTGAACTGGCACCGCAGCCCATTGTCCAATATATTCCCGAAAGAAAACACTATAAAGAGGCTCGTTTTGGCAATTTTTTTCAAAGTCAAAAAGTGTCTGGGGTGCGTCAGGAAGTGTCCACCCCTCTAATTCGCGGATAAAGTGAGTTATTTGTTGTTTGTCATCAAATATATCATCACTCCATTGCCCTAGTCTTTTTGTAAAATCCGATATAAGAACCAGTTCACCTTGCTTAACTATATAATAGCTTTTTAAAAAAAATAATAAAATGGCGTATAAATAGTGCGTTTCATCTAAAAACCAATGACGTCTGAATGATAAGAGTATTGATTGGAATTTGGCATTGAACTCTTTTTCCATGACATCAATCTGTTGATCACGAAAAACATCCTGTGATCGCGGGAACAAAAAGTCAACTTGATACAAATTTCCTATTCGTTTGATATCTTTTAGAAAGGTGGCTGCTTTCTCAATAATTAGTTTTTCATCTTGAATGAGACTGATATTCTCATTATCTAAATAATCAAAATAATTTGTGTGAGATAAGCTATTTTGGTCTGACTGGCTTTGGAGATTATCAAGTGATAGAGGAAAGTCAAAAATATCTTCATTTTTAGAATTGAATCCGGCATTTTCTTTAAACGGTTGTGTTAAAAAATCGCGCTTTTTATTGTGATTATCTCGCTCTGCTATTACCGCAGATTTCCACTCAAAATCAACAGGGTTATTTTCTTCATTCACTTGATGCTTTTTAGGCAAGGACAATAACATAAATTCTTCATTTTCGACTGATGAAATAAATTGACTAAAACTATCAGGAGCGGTCACATGGCGAGGTTCAGCTTCGGGTAAAGCAAGGTTTTCAGATATAATTGTATTCTCACTAATAACAGATATCGTGTTTTCAACGTCTGAAAATTCAATTGCATTGGCAGACGAAGTAGGCTCTTTTTTTCGCATTGCTTTCTTAATCTTATCAGTCAATTTTTTTAATTTTTCTTCGTTTTTTTCTTGTATTGCATACACATTTTCAGTAAGACTTGATAATTCATCCCTGTTTTTTGATGTTTTGCCAATTTCATTAAGGTTGAGAGTTGACTCTTTTTCTTCTAGCGAAATCAACATTTTTTCATATTTATACCATTCATTTAATAAAATATACCGCTCGTTTATTCGTTTTATGATTTTATTCTTTTTATTACCTTGACGTTTTTTTTCAAAAATGTGGCCTATTTTTTCATTCCATCTCTTTTTTTCAATGAATTTTTTTTCTTGGCTCTGCATCAAATCACTATCATTCAACTTTTCTACTTCATTTGAAATTAAATTTAATAGATTAGCTCTCTCTTCTTCGTTTTTTGTTTTTTTAAGCTGAATATCATTC
>JABEVJ010000186.1 GCA_013043985.1 Legionellales bacterium
GGCGAATAGCAAGCTATTTAACGAAAACAAGAACCAATTTTTACCGATTACACTCTTTTTGCAGCCAAAGAACCAATTGTCAACAGACCCTAATCATCACTAAACCAAAAACACTCAATTGTTTTTTTGAAAGATTCATTTTTAAGACTCACTATACGAAAAATTCTAAATGTACAAATAATATTCAGCATATCTCAATTTGGAATGAATATTAAGCATTTTTTAAATATACTATAAAGAATATTCAATTGTCTACATTAATGAATAAATATTTTTGTTTTGTTTTGTATTGTATTAGCGGAAATGTTTACAATCCTGAAAACTCAGAACCATAACGATTAATTATACTTGATGCGCATGGGTTTTCGGATTTTATAACGCAGGTATTTTTCGCCAGGTGACACGATTAAATAAGAAGCATCATGAACAAAAGTGATATTTTGTTTTTTATGAAAACCCTCTATAATCATTTGTTATAATATACCCAACGCACTTCAAACCATTTAACATGGTCTATACCCGAAGCGTCTCATATTTAGGGATTTATATTTTATTCTACAAGGAAGTACTAACAACCATGCCAGCTGAACGTCCCGACCCTGAGAAATTATTACAACGCGTCCAAGAAGAGGAAAAAGCCGCTCTGCAGGGTAAACTGAAAATTTATCTTGGTGCAGCGCCTGGCGTAGGTAAAACTTACACAATGTTACAGGACGCCATCGAAAAACTGGCGCAAGGCTTGGACATTGTGATTGGTGTTGTTGAATCACACGGTCGCAAAGAAATTGAAAGTTTATTAAATCATTTTGAAATATTGCCACTGAAAAAAGTCGAATATCGAGGTAAAGAGTTACATGAATTTGATCTTGATGCAGCACTGCAACGCCAAGCTGGTCTTATCCTGATCGATGAAATGGCACATACTAATATACCTGGCTTACGTCATCAAAAACGCTGGCAGGATATCAAAGAGTTACTTGATTGCGGTTTGGATGTAACTACAACGCTTAACGTGCAACATATTGAAAGTCTGAATGATATCATTGAACAAATTACTGGTATTGCCGTCAAAGAAACCATTCCTAACTCAATGTTGGAGATCGCTCATACCATTGAGTTGGTTGATTTACCGCCTGAGGATCTGTTAAAACGCTTACAAGAAGGAAAAGTATACTATGCAAGGCAAGCTGAGCTTGCACAAGAGTCATTCTTTCGCAAAGGTAATTTAATTGCTTTGCGTGAATTGGCACTGCGTATTACGGCTGAGCGTGTTGGCACACAGGTTTTGCACTATCGGCATGATCAAGGCATTAAACGAATTTGGCCAACAAAAGAAAAAATTCTAGTTTGTGTTGGACACCACGCTGGCTCTGCAAGACTAATTCGCGCAGCAAAGCGCATGGCAGCTAATTTACAGGCTGAATGGTTTGCCGTTCATATTGATTCTCCTCAACTTAATCCTTCAAAAGAAAAACGTGCAGTGACAATTCAACATTTATCTTTGGCAGAACGATTAGGCGCACAATCGCTTATTCTATCTGGTTTTGATATTGTTAACGAAATTATGAATTTTGCTCACGAAAAAAATATTACACAAATCATCGTCGGAAAAGAAATTCGTTCTCGATGGCGTAATTTATTTTTCCGCAGTCTGCCTGATGAAATCGTTCGGCATAGCGGTGAAATTGATGTCTACATCATGACCAGCGACATCAATCGAAATAAATATAAAAAAAAGGACAAAAAAAGCCTTACTACGCCTTGGAAAACTTATCTTTTCTCAATCACAGTAATGGCAATTATTACAGGCATTTCCTTGCTCGTTCAGAGTTACATTAATCATGCAAACTTAATCATGCTTTATTTATTAGGAAGCGTAATTGTTGCTTTATTTGGAGAAATAGGCCCTTCAACATTGGCTTCTTTACTTAGCGTCACTGTTTATGGCTTGTTCTTTGTATCACATCCTTTCACGATTCAACAGCCTATTATACTCGCGGTAATGTTATTATTAAGTCAATTTATTGGTTATTTGACAGTTTTCACTCGTCGTCAAGTCGACGCCTCTCGTTTGGCTCAACAGCGACTAGGAACGCTTTATACACTGAGTCATCAACTGGCCAGTATTCGGGGTGTGAATAAACTTGTTGAATCTGCAACCGATTATCTGACTGATATATTTGAGAGTGAGCCTTTAATTTTAATTGTAAACGATAATAATAAATTGGTGATTCAAGGCAAAAATTCATTAAAACAAGCCTTGAGCGAACAAGAGCAAGCCGTTGCACAATGGGTTTATGACATGGGTCAACGCGCTGGCCTGGGAGCCGATACCCTGTCCTCCTCAGATGCGCTTTATCTTCCGTTGATCGCCTCTGAAGGTACAATAGGCGTCCTCAGAATCAAACCATTAGTAGAAAAAAGCATTCTCTCTCCCGATCAGATTCACTTGCTTGAAGCCTGTGCAAATCAAATCGCATTGGCGATCGATGTAGACAGATTACAAGATAAACGAAAAAATACTGAATTAGCCCGAGAAAGAAGACGAGCACGCAATACCTTATTGCAATCTGTTTCTCATGATTTGCGAGTTTCTCTTGTCATTTTAATGGGAACAGCAAGTTCATTAATGCATAATGAAAAAAAAACCGCTTCAACAAATATTGCTAAATTAGCCGATCGAATTTATCTTGAATCAGAACAGCTTGGACATTTGATAAGTAACCTCTTACAACTGACTCATTTTGAAACCGAAACGCCAGAATTGAAAAAAGAATGGCATTCCCTTAAAGATATCATCATAATAGTCATTGATATATCAAGAAAAAAAATAGGAAAAAAAGAGATTAATCTGAGTATTAAAGATGGACTGCCTAATGTCTTTGTGGACGTTGGTATGATAAGAGAAGTGCTACTTAACCTCTTAGATAATGCAATTAAGTTTTCACCAATTGAAACACCTGTGTTAATCAGTTCTTATTTAGAAGGTGGCTTTCTTCTTGTCAGTATTGAAGATCAAGGTATCGGGGTTGTTCCTGAAGAGATTAATAAATTATTTGAAAAATTTTATCGGGGTCAAATGATTACAACACAACGCGGTGTAGGCCTTGGCTTAAGTATCTGTAGAATGATTATTGAGGCACATGCTGGCAAGATATGGGCTGAAAATAAGGGAAATGGCGGTGCCATTTTTTATTTTAGTCTGCCGTTATAGAGCTATTTTTTTCAAAGCACGTCCCGCACGCATCCATGCAATATTACCTGCTCGATCTTTCATAAACTCGCCGCGCATACCTGGAATGTCATTGCTGAGTGCAATCCAGGTTAACTCATTCACCAAGGCAATTTCAATCGGCGGTGGATTGATTGCATATTTTTCTGGAACTTTTAATTCTTTAATCACTTGCGCGGAATGAATAAACCGAAGCGTCAGTTTTTTACCTATTTGATCAATAATTATTTTTTCTCCCGCTGCGCCCAGATAAGTTCCAAGATAGGATTTTAAAGTCCCATCCGACGTTGTTTGTGGTTTAGGTAAATTAGGATGTATACCCACATATTGCCAATAAATTTGTGGTGCTAACCCCAAAAATAATTTTGCACCTACACCACTGTTAGTAGCAATGACACATGCAAAATCATGTTCTGGTATAACCGTCAATAAAGTGGCTTGCGCATGAACACCTCCGGTATGCGAATAAATCTTTACCCCATCAATCTCATTACAGAACCAGCCTAAGCCCATGGTTTGCCAGTCAGTTTTATTTTCATAAATCGGTACTTGTGGTGTTTGCATAGCGTGAATGCTGGTAGTTGATATAATTTTTTTTCCGTGATCATTTTTGCCTTTATTTAAATAAATGCGGGCATAACGGAGCAACTCTTCAATATTGGTAACGATACCTCCAGCAGGATTAGCCATGCGACCACATCCATAGAGAGGAACGACAGCAGGCGGGCTATCAGGAAGATGCTCATGCCCAATCGTAAAACGTTTACTGCAAAAATCATTAACGAAATAATAAACTTCTTTCATCTCAATAGGATCAAAAACCCATTCTTGCATAAGCGTTTCAAAAGGTTTTTTAGCAATTTCTTGCAGCACAAAGCCTGCAAGATAGAATCCAGAATTGTTATAGGAAAAAAATTCGCCTAATGGAAAGTGTTGAGGCAATCGACTAATTTCATCTACCACTTTGGCTAGCGCATCATCACCCTCGCCTTGTTGCTGAAAATAATCGCCAGTCCAGCCACCCGTATGAGTGAGCAAATGCCGCATGGTGAGATGGTTTTTGGTATTAGGGTCACGCATCCTAAAATGGGGGGAATAGTGTTTGATCGGTTTATCCAAATCGAGTTTACCCTCCTCTACAAATCGCATCGCTAACAACGTGGTAAATGTTTTACTGATTGAACCAATAGGAAATAGAGTTTGAGGTGTGACTGGTAAGGGATTATCAATGTTGGTAACGCCAAATCCAGCCGTGTGCATTTCGCCTTGATAATAAATGCCAAAAGCAACACCAGGAACTTGCAGTTTTCGCATTTGGGATTTAATTTTTTTTGAAAAAAACTCAAATTTCGCATTCAATGTCATATTTATTTTCCACGATTAATTCTGAAGAGATACTGAGTTCATGTACGTTATCGAAACAGTCCATGTAGTTTGCACTATTGGCACTAACAATAACAGTAGTTGAAGTTAATTGCTGAATACAGCCAGTAAAACAATTTGCATTTTCTTTATCCAAAAACATATCCGAATTATCAATAAATAAAAAGGCTGGTTGTGCTAGCAATGCCTGTGCAAGACACAATTTTTGTTTTTCACTGATAGAGAGTAATTTTTGCCATATTTTCCCCACAGTGAGTAGTTGATCAGATAAATGCAGCAGTCCGGTTTTTTCTAAAGCTGCAATTGCTTTATGATGATGGATTTCTTTAGTGCTATAAATAGTCAATAAAGTAAATAAATCTTCGTTGGGTAAAAAGGGATCTTGCGGAATATATTGGTAATTAAAATCAGTTGGCAAGGTCAAATTGCCAGTAAAGTGAAGATAATGGCCAACCAACGTCTGCAACAAAATTGACTTGCCACTACCTGTCTTTCCGAGGAATAATTGTTTTTGATTAGCAGAAATATATAATTTTTCTAGAGATATCAGCTCGCGGTTATCGGGGGTAAATATTTTTATATTCGATAACGAAATACCGTTTTTTTGATGAAACATGATTGGGTTTGCGGGCTGTTCATTGGCAGGTAAGCGATCCAGTTTATCGAGCAATTCGCTTGTTCGGAGTTGCGATGCTCGTAATTGGGCAACACTTTCATAGGCTAAAACTAATACAATTAAAGCTTGCGTCAGCATGAACGATGAGCTGCCAACCTGCATTATATACCCAACTTGAAGATGACCAATAAAATAAGCTGGTAATGCAACGAGTTGGGCTGTTACCCCAGCAGCACCTGTGCAAAACTGCCGTATAAACGAAATTAATCGATCAAGGCGTAAAATAGCAAGTGAGTTTTTAACCACAGATGCAAAATCAGCAGATGTTTTTTCTTGATGATAGTTTGCAAATTCCTGTAACAAAATTTTTCTGCTATGCTCACGAATAAGTGACATAATGTAACGGAAATTAGCCGTTAATTTTTGGTTAAAATAATTTAAATTAATTAAATTATGCCCAAATTTAAAGATCATGATATTGAAGAAAAGAGCATTGAGGAGAGTTACCCATAGATAAATACCAGAAAAATGAATTACTTGATCATTGATTTTCATGACCCATATTTCTGAAAGTGACCACAGTTGGTAAGTGAATGCAGCTAATGTGATTATGGACTGAAAAACTTGATTAGCAATCGTTATAGTGAGTTGTGGTAATGAATTAAGATCATCGCTAATCCGTTGCTCAGGGTTGTCAAGATGATTTTGTATTTGCAATCGATCATAACGACTGTTATTTAACCAACGCGTTTTAATATCATTGGTTAAATATATTCGCCATTTTAGGCTAAAAAATCCTGAAAAATAATTATTTAGTGCAAAAGCACCTGATGTGACGAGCGTTAAAATAAAAAAGGAAATGACTAGCATTAACATTTTTTTAGTTTCATACGTTTGCAAAGCATCAAAAAAAAACTTAGTCCAATAATTAAAAGCCACAAGTGAGAACACTTGCAATATACCCGTCAAAGCCATCACAATAATCAAAAAAATATTACCAGCCTTCGAGCTATTTTTCCAATACGACTTAAAAAAATACCATAAGCTAAACCGAGGTCTGGTTGTGGTGGCATCAAATATTTCGGACTTTAGATTCATTTTTTATCCTATTAAAAAAGTTAGGCTAGTCTATGTTATTTCCATTTTTGGAACAATATGATAAAATCAAAACATATTGTTTCATATTTGTTACTAATAAGGTAAAGCAGCGCGATGCATAACGAGCTAATTGGAGATGTACTGCTTTTTATTGAAGTAGTCAAAGCAGGTAGTTTAAGTGCGGCAGCAAGGCGAATGGGGATATCAAAACCTTCCGTTAGTAGACGATTGACTCAGTTAGAAACCACCTTAAAAAATCTACTAATAAAGCGCACAACTCGCAAATTGTCGCTGACTGAAACAGGTAAAATTCTGTTTGATCAATGTAGTGAAATTTCTACCACATTTGATGAAGCGATACAGGAAATTACTGCACATAAAACACGGCAGACAGGTAAAATTAAAATTGGCTTTTCTTCTTATTTTGCCAATGATTATCGTGCATCACAAATGATAGCAAAGTTTATGCAACTGCATCCTGAAATATCTGTTGAATTACACTCTTTTACCACATCGCAAGATATCGATCTGATAGGAAAAGATTTTGATTTATATTTTACTGATAATGATCTAAGCGGTGCAAAATTAATTTCAAATTTATACTGTAAATATAAACTGATTTGCTGTGCATCTCCTGAATACATCAAACATCATGGAGCACCTAATCTACTTACTGATTTAGCTAAGCATAATTGTTTGTTGCATTATTTATATGAACAACCCGTGAAGCAGTGGCCATATTATGAAAAAGAAAAATTAAAGTTTATCGAAGTAAATGGCAATTTTTGTGCCTCACGCTCGCATTTATTGTTAAAAATGGCACGAGCTGGAGTTGGGATTACATTATTACCAGAATTTGAGGTTAGTCGATATATCAAATCAAAAGAGCTGATTGTGTTATTAAAACAAGTTAAATTTCAAGACGCAGAGGTCTACGTCACTCGGTATCGACATAAAAATATAGCCAAAAAGTTGCAACTTTTCTTAGATCATATTAAATCGAGCATAATCGCCACGCAGGAAGTCAATCTTGTCAGTAATATCCAGCAAAATTTTTATCATTATTTGCCGTAAACAATCTGAATGATTATTACGGAAGATACTGGTAAAATATGTACTGAAAACCACTATAGAGAATATTATGTCATTGTCTGAAAATAATCTGATTTGGGTCGATCTTGAAATGACGGGTTTAAACCCACTAACTGAACGAATTATTGAAATTGCAACGATTGTTACTGATTCTCAGCTTAATTTGATTGCTGAGGGCCCTGTTTTTGCCATCTCTCAGCCTGAAGAATTACTCTTGAAAATGGATAGCTGGAATACCAAGCATCATACTGAATCAGGGCTAGTTGCGCGTGTAAAAGCCAGTACTATTACTGAAGAACTGGCGATGGAGTTAACACTCGATTTTGTAAAACAATATGTCCCTGAAGGTCTCTCACCAATGTGCGGGAACAGTGTATGGCAAGATAGGCGTTTTTTAGCATTATATATGCCCAAACTTGAGCGATATTTTCATTATCGCCTGATTGATGTCAGCACCCTGAAAGAATTGATGCTACGGTGGAAGCCCGCATTAAAAGAGGGGTTTAAAAAAGCCTCTAAACATCAAGCAATGGATGATATTCGGGAATCAATTGAAGAATTAAAATATTATCGTGAGCATTTTATTAACTTATCGTAGCTCAATGACCTTTCATCGTCGTTGGGACGTATCCGCTCATTCGCTGGAAACTTTTTTCAATATCATTCACTACTTTCATGCTTTTTGTTTTAAAAAAACCTGATTGGTTGATTTTACTCAATAATGATCCTGGTGTTTTTGATCTAGAAGCTACAAAATTGGCAGCAAAACCTAAAAAAGTTCCTTTTTCAAAATGATTGAATGTTGCTGGGTCAATCCTCTTAATTACCTTCTCAACTTCCTGATGGTGCTTGAGGTAATCACGATGGTTTTTTGCTAAATTTAATACGTATAATCGTTTTATTCTACCTAGCTCAGCCTTTATCTTTATAAATTCCTTTTTTTTCTCTTTATTCGATCCTTTTTTGATATAACTATTGAGGCGTGCGGTGGTTGCATCGATAAAAACGCTCATATTTGAGTAAGCTTTTGTAGTTTTAACGGCTAGCATAGCATCCAAGGGTTTACTCGCAGCTATGATATCTTGAGGTCTTTGATTCATTGGTTCTGTTTTGAAATCGGCAATAATTTGGTTTATTTTGCTGAGCTCTGATGCATTTGCCTCTAAATCAGCAGCAGTGGCTCTAAATAAAACACCCAAAGCAACACCATAAGAATAGTAGTCCGCTAATTTATGTGCTTGAAGATATAAACCTTGCTGTAGACGCTCTTTTCCTGCATATTGAATGGTTCCACCCTTAGACGGCTCTTCGCCTGCTTTACTTGCAAAATCAACATCGATAAGATGTGCCTTGCCTTCAATTGTATCGAATAAAATATTTTCTGGCTTTATGTCATGATGAACCCAGTTTTTCTTGTGAAATGCATCTAACGCCAATTTGATTTCATTTGCAAAGAACAAAAAATCAACTAAACCTAGACTTTGACCTTTTGTTTGAATAATTTTAAGCAAATTTATACCCGGTATCCGTTGCATAAATTGCGCATGTGAGTAAAGTGGATTTGTCTCATCAAGTGAAAAAGTTTGTGATTTTTTTCTATTGAGGGCCTCAAAGCACTTTTCTACTTCTTCGGAAGCTTCAAGGGAAAAATCTCTCGTTTTTTTTATTAATCCCAGCACTTTTTTAGATGGCTTGTTAGCATAGATGTTTCCTTCGCTGTTGCTTTTAAAATCCCGGTCGATTGAGTAGACTTTTTTTATACCCCCTGCCCCGATTAGATTCAAGCTAAGATGGTAACGCTTTTCATTGACTTTATTCGGATTATTTGCTGGGCGTTCTACCATCTGCATGGGTTGAGGGACTATATAACAATAGTCGCATCCTTCCTCTGTCCAGGTCAAAATCTCGTCCTCTGGCACTGCTAAATAGCGAACGCCGTTTGCAGCTGGCCAGTTTATTGCTCGAGTTCTGTTAATTAAGATAGCGGCAATGTGTGGGTTGACTTCTCCATTGTTATCAAAAAGAGAATCTATAGCTATTGTTGGCATTATTTTACTCTTCCCCAAAAGTATATTTGCTGATACTGACACGATTTAGATTAACAAATTATTAAAGAGCCAGATCAGTGCTGGAGTTTTAATTTTTATATTTCTAGTAATTTAGGGTCTGTTGACAATTGGTTCTTTGGCTGCAAAAAGAGTGTAATCGGTAAAAATTGGTTCTTGTTTTCGTTAATTAAATAGCTTGCTATTCGCCTCAAACAAGAACCAATTTTTCCTCGATTCTCTCTTTTTTCGCTTCAAAGAACCAATTGTCAACAGACCCTAACATATTGTTAATATTTTTATCTCTGCTTTAAAAAAGAGGAAATAAAAAGAGCATTTAATGGAAAAAGCGTAATACGAACCGCCCATTTTTTGAACACATTACGCGACAGCGACTATATACTCTGAGGTATCGACACATAAATTGAGAAAAAAACGTTAAATTTTAATAGGTTAGCTACTATCACGTAATTAAGGTTTTAGCAC
>JABEVJ010000187.1 GCA_013043985.1 Legionellales bacterium
GTTAAATAGCTTGCTATTCGCCTCAAACAAGAACCAATTTTTCCTCGATTCTCTCTTTTTTCGCTTCAAAGAACCAATTGTCAACAGACCCTAATAAATAATACTAAAAAAACGGTAAATAATATTTTAGCGATTCCTACCGAAATGATAGCAATACTGGTAAATCCAAGTATTCCTGCAACAATAGCGACTAATAAAAAAACAACTGCCCAGTATAACATGAGACTTTCCCTCCTCTATGTGTTCATGCGCGTTTTATTAAACTCATTAACTTGATAAAACCAATCCTATGAATTAAGTAAATTATATACCCAAAGCGTTTCATATTTAGGTTTTCTGACTTGCTCTTTTCCGCCCTATGAAACGCTTCGGGTATAGCTTAGGTATAAGAAATAATTCTGTCAAATATTTTTTTGTTATTTTAGAATAATTGCCTATACTAAACTTTGCATTGACGTGTATTATTAATCTGGAGGTGTGTCATGGTTCATAAAACGAGTATCGATACTCAAATGTCTGAAGGTAATTCTGATATCAAAAGCCGCTCGAATAGTTTAGATCGAGACTTCTCTGATCTAGCTAAAGAGGGGGCAAAAATATTTGCACATAAAGCTCAGGAAGAGGTGGAGCATTTAAAAGTAAATTGTCACGATTATGAAAAGCAAGCGACAAACTATATCGTACAAAATCCAGGAAAATCTGTTCTTGCAGCATTAGCAAGCGGATTTGTTCTTGCTTTATTACTGAAGCGTTAACTTTCGCTCTTGAAAATACGGGGGTACACCCCCGTACTTCAGGAGTTTCTGCCATGGAGAGTATCCGCGATTGAGATTTTCTGATTTACCCTTTTCTGCCAGGAAAAAAAGGATTTAAAATGTCTTTAAATGATTTTGATAAATTGGGAATGAATTTTTTTCATTTAATTAAAAAAAGAATCCATTTATTTAAATTAGAATATAAATTAGCAAAGATGAGCATCGCACCCTTGATACTACTTGCCATAGGTTTACTGATAGTGAGCAATACAACCTGGCTGTTTTTTTTAATTTTTATCACCTACTTAATCTATTTGCATACTCAACATTTCTTGATATGTTTATTGGCCATTTTATTATTGAATATTACTTTCATTGGTATACTCGTATTTTTCTTAAATAAATTTTTTATTAACATGAAATTTTTACGTACTCGAAAACATTTCCAAAAACATCAACCGGAATTTAATCATGAAAGCGATGAAACAGTTAAAGCAACAGATTGAAGCGTGTGATAATGATGTTATGCAAGTTACTCATGCTTACACACAAAATAAACAAAGAGTGTATCGCGATATCATGAGCTTAAAAAAATATCTTCCCCTTCTACAAAAAATTGTTTTCGCTGGAAGTTGTATCCTGATATTTTCGCCAAGAGCTCGTCAAGCGGTGAGTGGTTTTAATAAGAAATTTTTAATGCTATTGATTAATCTCCGTCTAGGGATGAACATAGTTGCCACATTGAGTCATATGATGAAAAAAAACCTTCTGTCATCATTTTAGGGCTCGTGCAACAATCAGGTTAATTCACATCTACGCGAAAAAACCCGCAACATGGCATTTCCATGCTTAAAAAATTGATACGATACCTGCCTGATTTCCACACCATAATCGGCCAACTGCAACTCACTCATAATCAGCCCTAATTGTGGAGAAATCCGCCCATGTTGATCAAGCAAAGGATAGATTCTGACCTCTTGTGCAACACGGCACATTTCATGTATTGAATCTAACTGAAATTGGATGTCATCCGATAAAGAACCATCAAAAATAAAATTGGCGCATAAAGCAAGCGAAAATTGAAAATCTTCAAAACTCAAACGAGGCAATGATTCAGCGCAGTAGCGCTTTTGCGCTAAACCCTCAGGAAAATCACGGCAAAAAATAGCCGCCATATCGCGTTGCTGACGCAATAATTCCGCTAAATTGGAAAATTCATTGCCCCAATTGAATTGAGAAGATTGTTGGCTTACTTTTTCACCTAACTCGTCAATCATAGCGGTGGTGATCGTTTCAATTTCATTGGCTGGCTTAGCATAGAGCGGATCACAAGAAGTAACCTGATACCCCTGATAATGCATTTCACTGTTGAAGCTGGATGGACCTGCAGCAACATCCAAAATAGGACGGTCAAACTCTTCCGTCGTCAAATCAAACATCAAGAGATAATTTTTCAGTGAATGTGACCAACTCCAATGATTTTTCATAATATTTCATCCTGTAATAGTTGTAATTCGCTCCCCGCAAATTTACTCTCCGGCGGAATAAATCCAAAATGTAAATAGGCGTGTCGTGTTGCCATACGCCCCCGCGCTGTACGCATCATGTAACCCTGTTGAATGAGATAGGGCTCAATCACGTCTTCTATTGTTCCGCGCTCTTCACCAATGGCAGCAGCAAGACTGTCCACCCCCACGGGGCCGCCATCAAACTTGGTCAAAAGAATCGTCAATAAACGCCTGTCCATCGTATCTAAACCTGAAACATCCACGGCTAATAAATTGAGTGCAGCACTGGCTAATTCAGCGGTAATGACGCCTTCGCCCTTAACCTCTGCAAAATCCCGAACTCGTCTTAATAGACGATTGGCAATTCGCGGAGTGCCTCTTGCGCGCTTGGCAATTTCAAGCGCACCAGCTGACTCAGTCATCACATTTAAAATTGTCGCCGAACGAGTTACAATTTTAGTTAAATCTTCAACATTGTAAAACTCTAGATGTTGAATAATACCAAAACGGTCACGTAATGGTGAAGTTAATAAACCCGCCCGTGTGGTTGCTCCCACCAAGGTAAATGGCCTTAGCTCCAATTTAATTGAACGAGCAGCAGGACCCTCGCCTATCAAAATATCCAGTTGATAATCTTCCATTGCTGGATAGAGAATTTCTTCTACCACAGGACTTAGACGGTGAATTTCATCAATAAACAATACATCATTTTCTTCAAGATTGGTTAAAATAGCGGCTAGGTCGCCTGCTTTTTCTAATACGGGCCCTGATGTCTGCTTTAAATTGACCCCCATCTCATTGGCAATAATCACTGCCAAGGTGGTTTTACCTAAACCGGGAGGACCAAAAATTAAAACATGATCTAGTGCCTCTGCCCTGCCTCGCGCCGCATTGATGAAAATATCCATTTGCTCTTTTACTGCAGGTTGTCCAATGTAATCTTGTAATTGCTTGGGTCTGATGGCTCTATTAATGATAGCATCTTCACTGCGGGTGTTGGCGCTGATCAGGCGATCGGCTTCTATCATGACTATGATACCTTATGCTATTGCCAGTAATTTAAGTGCTGAGCGTATCATTGGCTCACAACCTGCCTCGCCGTTGAGCCCCGTTTTGGCGACAGCACGAGCCGCTTCTTGCGGTTTATAGCCCAGTGACGTCAAGGCATTAATCGCTTCCTGTATCACGCCATTTGTAGTATTTTGCAAACCAACTGGTACGGAGTTATTGGTTTGAGTGCTCATTGATGAATCATACCAATCACTCAAGCGATCTCGCATTTCAATCACTAAACGCTCAGCCGTTTTTTTACCAATTCCGGGTAAGCGAATGAGCGTGGCAAGATCATTATTCAATACCGTTTGCACAAAAGCATCTGGTTCTATACTGGAAAGAATCGCCAACGCAAGTTTGGGCCCAACACCATTAACCTTTAACAATCCACGAAATAATTTTCGCTCTGGAGGCGTATAAAAACCAAAAAGCTGGTGAGCATCTTCACGAATACTCAAATAAGTGAGCAACTGAACGGTTTGCCCAATCTCAGGCAAGCGATAAAAGGTGCTCATGGGCGCAATCACCTCATAACCGACACCATTAACATCCAACACTAATTCGGGTGGTGTTTTTTCGAGCAAAATGCCGCGTAATTGACAGATCATAGAACTTCCTCAGTATATATACTCGACGCACATGGGTTTTCGGTTTTCTAACTTGCTCTTTTCCACCAGGTGACACGATTAAAACTGCACAATATGAGTAACTATTGCTTGTTTTAATCGTGTCACCTGGCGAAAAATACCTGCGTTATAAAAACCGAAAACTCATGTGTGTTGAGTATAAGTATTCGCATGGCAAAGCGCAATCGCCAGCGCATCAGCCGCATCTGCCTGTGGTAAACCACTCAAACTCAAAAGTACCCGCACCATATGCTGTACTTGAGCTTTCTCTGCTGCTCCATAGCCGACCACAGATTGTTTCACACGCCGCGGTGTATATTCTGCCACGTCCAAATCAGCTAATGCGAGAGCCGTCAACGCAGCACCTCTTGCCTGACCTAGCTTAATTGCACTATTCGGATTTTTATGCATAAAAATCTGTTCAACAGCAGCTTGTGTCGGATGAAATTGCTCAATCAACTGAACAATACTCGTGAATATCTGTTTCAAGCGATAAGCGTGTGGCAATGCCTCCACCCGAATACAACCGCTTCCCAGATAAAAAGCTTTGCGCTGACGTATTTGAATAATTCCATAACCTGTTATTCTTGAACCTGGATCTATCCCTATTATGATGGTCAATCCAATAATCCTTCGTCAATTTGTGCATTGGAATAAACATCCTGCACATCATCAAGTTCTTCGAGCATATCAATCAAACGGGTGATTTTTTCTGCTGTTTCCTTATCATCAATACTTACATGTGTACTTGCTAATAGGGTTACTTCTGCGTGATCAGGTTTAACATTCGCTTTTTCCATCGCCGCTTTCACATCGCTATAATCTTCCACGCCTGTCAATACTGTCATGGAGCCATCGTCCTCTGTCACCACATCTTGCGCGCCCGCTTCTAACGCAGCATCAATAATACGATTTTCATCCGATCCAGGAGCAAAGGATAAAACTCCTTGTTTTTTAAATAAATAGGCAACAGAACCATCTGTGCCCAAATTGCCGCCACATTTGGTGAAGGCATGACGAACTCCTGAAACGGTACGGTTGCGGTTATCGGTCATGCAGTGAACAATAATTGCCACACCTGACACACCATAACCCTCATAAACCAGTTCCTCAACATCAGAACCTTCGCCACCACCCATACCTCGTTGAATAGCACGTTGAATCGTATCTTTGGTCATATTGACATTAAGTGCATCATCAACGGCTTTGCGTAAACGTGGATTAGCACTGGGTTCACCGCCGCCTGTTCGAGCAGCAACGGTGATTTCCCGAATGAGTTTCGTAAAAATTTTGCCTTTTTTAGCATCCACCACGGCTTTGTGGCGTCTAATGTTTGCCCATTTACTATGCCCAGCCATTATTCATTAACTCCTAAAATTTACTTTTTCACCACATCAACCTTGATCGACAACTCACGTAGTTGTTTTTCATCAATCGGGGTAGGCGCGGACGTCATCAAACAGCTCGCCGTTTGTGTTTTCGGGAAGGCAATCACATCACGAATAGAGGTTGATTCTGTCATCAGCATCGCAATGCGATCAATTCCCAGCGCAATCCCACCATGAGGAGGACAACCAAACTTTAACGCTTTCAGGAAAAAACCAAATTTGTAATTTGCTTCTTCTTCAGTCATACCTAACAATTCAAAAACAGCCTCTTGCAGAGGTTGTGAATGAATACGGATAGAACCGCCACCCAATTCAAAACCATTTAAAACCACGTCATAAGCACGTGAAATAGCTTCAGCAGGATTGGCTTTCAGAGCGGCAGCATCCACATTCTTGGGAGAGGTAAATGGATGATGCAACGCTTGCCAGTGCCCATCTTCAGCTTCCTCAAACATGGGAAAATCTGTCACCCACAGCGGTGTCCATCTACCTTGTAACAATTTTAAATCGTGCCCAACTTTGGCACGTAAAGCACCCATCGATTCATTGACCATTTTGGTTGAACCCGCACCAAAGAAAATCAAATCGCCTGTTTGAGCGCCAGCGCGATCGAGTATCTTCGCCAGTGTGTTTGCATCAAAAAACTTAACGATCGGCGACTGCAAACCTTCCATACCCGCATTGAGATCATTTACCTTAATATAAGCTAAACCCTTTGCCCCATAAATCGCCACAAAATTGGTATACTCATCAATCATCTTGCGTGTCAGAAGCTCACAGCCATTGGGAATACGCAGTGCAGCAACACGCCCATTTTTATTATTGGCCGCATCAGCAAATACTTTAAAATCAGCTTGCGCAACTAAGTCAGCAATATCAATCAATTCCAGCGGAATACGCAAATCCGGTTTATCACTGGCATAACGACGCATCGCTTCGGCATGGGTCATTCGTGGAAAAGGATTGGGCAATTCAACCTGAAGCAGCTCTTTAAATATCAACCGTAACAAGGTTTCAATATGATGCTGTATAAACGCCTCATCAATAAAAGACGCTTCAATATCAAGCTGGGTAAATTCAGGCTGGCGATCAATCCGTAAATCTTCATCACGAAAACAGCGAACAATTTGATAATACCGATCAAAACCTGCAATCATCAACAGCTGTTTAAATAATTGTGGTGATTGCGGCAATGCAAAAAATTCTCCCGGATGAACCCGGCTTGGAACTAAATAATCTCTCGCTCCTGCTGGTGTGGCTTTCATCAGTATGGGTGTTTCCACCTCAATAAACAGATTTTCCTCAAGATAATTTCGAATAATTTGATTCAGCCTGGCACGCAGTTGAAAACGCTGCAGCATTTCAGGTCGACGTAAATGCAGATAACGGTATTCCAATAAGACTTCCTCACCCACACTTTGATCATCCATTGGAAAAGGAATGACATCGGAAACATTATGCAGAATTAAGTCTTGAACCAATACCTCAATTTTTCCTGATTTCATGTTTTGATTAATCATGCCCTCAGGCCGCGCTCGAACCAGCCCTTTTATTTCAATGACATACTCACTGCGAATTTTTTCTGCTTGGCGAAAAATTTCTGCATTTTCTGGCTCAAAAACGATTTGAACTAAACCTTCTTTATCGCGTAAATCGATAAAAATAACACCACCATGATCGCGGCGACGATGCACCCAGCCTTGTAAAATAATCTCTTGATTTAACTCTTGCGCGGTGACAGCACCGCAATAATGTGTTCGCATAATACTCTTTTCCTGTAATTAATTCTCTGTGCTTTTACTCTCTTTCTTTGGCGTTGCTGCAACAGCCTCTGTTTTTGCAGCTTCCGCTGGCTTCGTATCAGGTTTTGCTGGCTCAGCTGACGAACTATCAGACTTGGCATCAACTTTTTCATCACTCGTTTTAGCTGCGCTGCTTGCAGAACCACTATTTTTAAAATCGGTTACATACCAACCTTCGCCTTTTAAATCAAAACCTGCTGGTCTGGAAATGAGTTTGCTCAGCTTGGGTTGTTGACAATGAGGACAGTTGACTAGCGGCGCATCGGACATTTTTTGTAAAACTTCACACCGATGGGCACAAGCACTACATTGATATTCATAAATTGGCATAAACAATTAACTCCTGAAAAACATTCTCGTTTTATTTTAATCTTCATGTGACAAGAGTATATCAAAACGCTAAAATTTCTGCCACAAGGGATAGCAAAACACATCAACTGGGGATAAAATCACTGTTCATCCTAATTTAACTGAGAAAATCATGAGAACAAGCCGTTTCCCTCTTGCCACTGTAAAAGAAACCCCTGCTGATGCAGAAGTTATCAGTCATCAATTAATGCTAAGAGCAGGTCTTATTCGAAAGCTCAGCTCTGGCTTGTATACGTGGATGCCAATCGGTTTGCGTGTATTGAAAAAAGTTGAAGCGATTATTCGTGAAGAAATGAATAACGCTGGCGCCCT
Source organism: Legionellales bacterium (assembly GCA_013043985.1). Taxonomy (GTDB): domain Bacteria; phylum Pseudomonadota; class Gammaproteobacteria; order UBA1113; family UBA1113; genus JABEVJ01. The sequence continues at coordinate 7,814 of JABEVJ010000187.1, forward strand.
TGAAATACTGATGCCCACTATCCAACCAGCCGAGCTTTGGCAGGAAAGCGGCCGTTGGCAAGAATATGGCCCTCATCTGCTGAAAATGAAAGATCGACATCAACGTGACTTCTGCTATGGCCCCACTCATGAGGAAGTAGTCACTGATTTAATGCGGCAAGAGCTAAAAAGTTACAAGCAGCTTCCAATCACTGTTTATCAAGTCCAAGCTAAGTTTCGCGATGAAGTGAGGCCTCGCTTTGGCATCATGCGTGCGCGTGAGTTTTTGATGAAAGACGCCTACTCCTTTGATTTGGATAAGCAGGGAATGCAAGTAAGCTATCAAAAAATGTATGACGCTTATTGTGCCATTTTTACGCGTCTGGGCTTGCTTTTCAGACCTGTCTTAGCGGATACAGGCAGTATTGGCGGCAGTTTTTCTCATGAATTTCAAGTGTTGGCTGACTCAGGCGAAGATTTAATTGCCTATAGCGATGGCAGCGACTATACCGCTAATATTGAATTGGCAGAAAGCCTCGCGCCGGGTAACCCACCGTCACCCAGCAAAACACCCAAAGAGCTAATTGACACCCCCACCCAGCAAACCATTGTCGAAGTGACCCAGTTTCTCGGTGTCAAGCCAGAGCAAACGGTTAAGGTGCTAATAGTCAAAGGAAAAACAACGCCATTGGTTGCTTTGGTCTTGCGCGGAGATCACGAATTAAATACAATTAAAGCTGAAAAATTGCCTGAAGTGGCAATTCCTCTTCAATTTGCCGAACCTGAACTTATTCTGCAACAACTGAACTGTTCCATTGGCTTTATTGGCCCTATTGGTCTTGCTGAACAAGGTATCCCAGTGATTGCCGATCGTGATGCAGCGCATTTGACTGATTTTATTTGCGGTGCCAACCTGGTAGGCAAACATTTTAAACATGTTGACTGGACACGTGATTGCAGTCCGCCCCAGGTAATCGATATTCGTAATGTCAAAGAAGGTGATCTCAGCCCTGATGGAAAAGGTCAGTTACATCTGAGACGAGGCATTGAAGTTGGGCATGTTTTCCAACTTGGCGATAAATACAGCCAGGCCATGGGCGCAACCGTACTCAATGATCAAGGTCAATCCATATCATTACAGATGGGCTGTTATGGCATTGGCGTCTCGCGTATTGTCGCCGCTGCCATTGAACAACATCATGATGAACATGGCATTCTTTGGCCTGCTACGATGGCACCTTTTGATTTGTGCATTGTTCCCATTAATCTGCATCGTTCTGAGGCGGTGAAAGCAGCTACAGAAAGTTTATATGAGGCACTGCAGGCAAAAGGGCTGGCTGTTTTACTAGACGATCGCCAGGAACGCCCAGGGGTGATGTTTGCCGATATGGATTTGATTGGCATTCCGTATCGGGTGGTTATCAGTGAGCGAGGTCTTGCTGAAGGTAAGTTCGAGTGTAAAAACCGAAAAACGGGTGAGGTAAGCCAACTTACTCAGGAGGAAATTTTTGCACTGTTGCAAAATGTGGAAATGACAACAAACATGTGAAAACGAAGGCGTCATTGCGAGGAGCTTGCGACAAAGCAATCCAGAATACTCATAAGTGTCAAGTCGTTGATTTTACGCTCTTTCTACTGGATTGCTTCGTCGCTGCGCTTCCTCGCAATGACGAGCATTTTTCCATATTTGCTGTCACTCTTAATTTCGCGATAGCGACTCCACAATATGTGTTAAAAAGTACAATTGACAATAGGGTCTGTTGACAATTGGTTCTTTGGCTGCAAAAAGAGAATAATCGGTAAAAATTTGTTCTTATTCTCGTTAAATAGCTTGCTATTCGCCTCAAA
>JABEVJ010000188.1 GCA_013043985.1 Legionellales bacterium
CACTCAACCCACTCATCAAGCATCGGAAAATAAAGTGCAAGCCGAGTAGGGCGTTTCTCCATTTTTGCCAGTAATTCGCCATATTTTTCTAATTGAGGGGCATAAAGTTGTTGTTTCTCCTCTAAAAATGTTGCTACATTATCAGGATTATCTGCTGTTTTATAATCAACAATCCAACGCGTATTGTGCTCATCAATAAAGGTGGCATCCAAGATATATTGTTTGACTTCATGATATTGCAAGGTTTCCAGTGCAAATTCAACGCGGGCAGCAGCTTGGCTTAATTGAGTGAAAAGCCATTGACCACGGGTGCTGTGAAACATTTTATCAAGACAAAACAGTATCTTTACTTTAGCCGCGGGAATAGTGTGCGCAGGTAATGCTTCAAGCTGAGATAAAATTTCAATGCGACTATTTTTTTCAGTTTCAGTCAGTGATTGCCAGTCTTGCAAGCCCTGTTTAGCAATTGCTTTAAAAATACGGTGTAAAATTGTTCCAATTTGCCGATCTATTTGATTTTTTTCATTCCAATCAAAACGCACATCTTCGTTGGAGGCAATCTTTTTTTCCACTAAATGCAGATCAATATCATCAGGCAACTTAAAATCAGTTGATAATCGATGGAAAATGATTGGAGTTTCTAAATCAGAACTATTTAATTCTGGAGTAGAATGTATTAATTGGGGTTTTTCAAAAGTATCAATGATATTATTTTTAATTATGGGCCAGAGTAAATCCAGAAAACAGCTATTATTATTTCCTGGTTCTTGTGAACCATCAAACTTAAAATAATAATGTAACTGCTTTTTAGCGCGCGTGGCAGCAACATAAAGTAAACGTGTTGCTTCTAACTGAGCTTTTTCTTTCTCCAGACTGCGAATATAATTGTAGAGTTTATCATTTTCCATACCGGAGGGTTGACATATTGCCAGCAAAATATCGTTATCAACTTGATGGCTGCGAGGTTGGTCCATCCAAACCAAAATATTTTTATCATCCGGTCGAGTTCGACTTTCTAAAGCAGGCAAAATAACGGTATCAAACTCAAGGCCCTTTGCTTTATGCATGGTCATAATGCTAATGCGGGCTTTTTCAGTTAAGGGTGAAAGAGAATAAGCTTTTTTTAACTTTTCTTCTAAGTCATTAAACTGCAACGATTCGTTTCCCGATTCAAAAGTAGTGAGCAAATCAAAATAACTTTTGGCATCAGTAAGTGTGGATCGTGCAGGTAAACAGGCTGCTCCACCAAGTGCAAGCCAAGTATGTTCAACCCATTGTCTAAGAGGTAAACGAAAAGATTGCGAAATTGCATGATCTAACAATGGAACAACTCGATCAAGACGGGTATAAGCATCAGTACTAAGATTGAGCAGGGCACTGATATTTTTTAAAGTTTCCCATATAGTTTGATCGTGACTATCATTGGCAATAATCAATAAATCAGCTAAAGTCAAACCGCACCACGGTGCTCGTAAAATAGAAAACCAGGAAGTTTTATCACCTAAGTAGAGCAGTGCTTTAGTTAATGCGAATAAATCATGAACAATGGGTTTTAATTCCAAGGCCTCAATATCGATAGCTTGATATGGTATGTTAACTGCCCGTAACCAGGGCATAATCATTTTGGCATGTTTTCTCGAGCGAACTAAAATAGCAATACTTTCCTGCTCTGGGTCTGTCATTGCTGTGTTTAATTGATTAAGCAGAGTAGTTTGAAATTGCTCTTCATCGCTATGTGGGTGAAAAAACACACCTGTTTCAGTAGCATAATCACGTACAACATCAGAAGTAGAATAACGTATCGCGCCATTTCCTATATCATTAACGACGGGAAACAATTGACGAAAACTGTTATTAATCCATTCAACTATTTTTTTATCTGATCGAAAATTTGCAGTAAGTTGCAGAGAAACTAGCTTCAGAGTACCAATTCCCTCGGATTGTGCTTTGATAAATAATCCGACTTCCGCTTGACGAAAGCGATAAATGGATTGCATCGGGTCGCCTACTAAAAAAAGTGTTCGGCCTTCTCCATTTTGCCACCCACTCGTTAATCTCTCAATTAACTCAAATTGCATTTTGGAGGTATCTTGAAATTCATCGACAAGTAGATGCTGAATTCGGTTATCCAATGTGAGTAAAAGATCAGTAGGTTCATCAGCAGTTCCGAGAGCATTTTTTGCTGCCGCGGCGATTTCAATAAAATCCGTTTTTCCAGTGCGTTGAAATTGCAAATGTAATTCACCTGCCAGCAGCAATAATACATCTAATAATGCAGTAATTAAATCACGCTGCTCTTCATAGTAACTTCCTGATGGTAATTGAAGAGTATGAGTAAGTTGTTTGCAAAGTGCGTTATCAGGTTCATTTTGTGTAAGAAAATCTATAAACTGTTCTTTGTAAGAGGCAGCAATTTCTTTTTCCTGACGAGTTTTAAAATGATTTTCTGCGGGAAAACCTTCATTTTTGGTCAGTCTTTTTCGCCAACCTCCTTCTTTAGTCAAACAAAGCTGAGCAATATATTGCCATTTAGTAAGGTCATCGCTTTTAGTTGAAGGCCAAGCATCGATAATAATTGCATTTCCTGTCTGCGCAAGATTTTGCGAAGCGAAATTCAGTAAATTAATCAATTGATTGAAATGAGGGTGTTTTTCAAACTCAATTTTAAGGGAAATTAAGACGTTTTCAATGATGGCATGTAAACTTTGCTGTAAGCGATCTTCGAAGCGATGATGGATTGCATAGGGCAACCATTGCTCGCGATGAGCTAGCATTCCTTGAAAAAGATAGCTTAAGTAATCAATGTCATAATGAAAAAAATTGAAAATTTTATTCAGACTTAACGCATATTTTTCTGGACGGTTATCAATTTTTTCAAAAAGATGCGCAATTGCTGCTTGATATATTTTATCTGGATTTTCGATGATACCAGGTTGAATGCCCATGCGTGATAAAACAGGCATTTGTCCTACTAAACCTAAACAAAAGGCATCAATTGTGGTCACACGCAAACGATTTGGATTATGTAATAAGTGCCAATTTAAGGCTTTACTGCGTTCATAAGCTTGTTTGGCTAAAAGCCAGGTTTCTTTTTTATAAGGTTCTTCAGGTTCATCCTGTTGGCCATATCGAAGCGCAGTTAAAATTCTTGTTCGCATTTCAGCTGCTGCTTTACGAGTAAATGTAATGGCAACAATTTCTTCAGGTTGTTTAACAGTTGATAAAAGAGCGAGCACTCGGCGTGTTAATAATTCGGTTTTACCAGATCCGGCAGGTGCTTGCACAATAAAAGATTTTGTGACATCTAGAGCATTTTCTCGTGCTTTAGCATCAGGTGGAGAAGAGTATATCATTTGATGATCCGACAAAGAGTTGAGAGATGACAATTATCACATGTCTGAGGTGTCCGAGGTTTAATTGCTACATTGCCAATCATAAAATCGCTAGCCACGATATTAAGTTGCTCTTCCCAGTAATGAGTCAGCTTATTCCATGAATTAATCTCAGTTTCTTTGATACCATTAAACGCTTTTACATCAGGAAGTAAATTATCCTCTCGGGATAATCCTGCAAAATGCATTTTTTGCGAAGCAGGGTGGAGGCAGGCATAGGCAATGCCATCAAAGTGAGGCTCAAAATGAGTTGCGTAAAGCGGCATTTGAGGCTTGCTCATTGGATTTAACCAGTGCATAGGTTTTTCTTCATTCGTTTTATAATCAATTAAAATCCACTCACCAGCATCGGTTAAATCGATTCTGTCGATACGAAAGTTCAGATTAATTTCATGAGAATATCCAGAATCATCCTGCATCTGGTAAGTGCAAGATAGCTTATATTCCATTTCAGTTACTTTGAAGGGTTTTCTTGTTTTTTCAATGCTAACCCAGTCTCGAATAATATTGATAAAGCGCCCTTTTTCCAGTTTAAAATAATCATGTGATCTTTTATAAAGGGAAAATAAATTTCTTTTTAAAATAGCAGTGACAGCTTCATCAATCTGAATATCGAGCTCTTCTTCAGATAGGGCATTTAAGGTGTTACTGTGTTGCCATTTTTTCCATAATTTCTCCATCACAGCATGTAGATTTTTACCTCTTAACCTTCGATCCCAGCTGGTTTGAGGAGGTTCAAACTTTTGGCTTTTCAGTCTTTGTATTGCAAACGCTTGAAAAGGGCAGTTAATTTGCTGTTGGAAAAGACTTGAGCCAAATGCATTTTCAAAGGTGAAAGGACAAGGCAAGATGGGCAATTCCTCCAAAATTTCAACTTGATTTTTTAGCATCAGGTGACATGGCAACACCTGCTCATGCCTATTGAAAGAGGTTATTTTTGCTGCAAATTCATTTAACAAAGGGCTGGGTGACAAAGGCTCATCACCCTCATACTCAGCATAACTGAAATGAACATTCGCGCTCGACTGCACCCAGCCTTGCATCATGAATAGGCTATAATCGTACTGGCGCCTGCTGCTGCCGTGAGGCATATTCAATCGCGCTTGTAATTCATACGGAATATAGGGATTGGGTTTAACGGGTGGTGGCCAGGCTTTATCGGTCAAACCTGCAATCCAGATACAATCAAATAAATTACCGGATGCTTCCAGCATTCCCAATACCTGGACAGGGGCATCGATGGTTTTTATCTGAAAAGGAAGATTATTTGCTGTTTCTTTTAGTAATTGCATAAGCTGGGTGAAAGTGATTTTGCCACAAAACTTATCCAACGTAATCAGATCATTAAAAACAGTATAGCCCTGTTCCAACTGCTGGAATTCATAACTATTTAATATGCGTTCGCCTGGCCAGCCAATAATTTTGATTAGTTGAGTTAACCAGTTTATCCAAGATGAAGGCAATATCATTTGCTTTGAAGGCTCGTTTTGGCGTATTTCTTGCCATATTTTGGCTAAATGCGGGGTCAATTCAGCCAATTGATCAAGCAGCAGCCTGTCGTCATAAAGGCAGGTTTCCAAGACAGTGTTTCTAAGTGCTAAATCTAGCTTAATACGAGAAAATTTCTCTGTTTCAGCAAAAGCAATAAAAGGAGAGAGAATAAATTGACTGATAGTCTGGTAATTGGCTTGTTCTTGGAACAGTGCAAGAAAATTAAATAAAGCGACAAACATGGGCAAATTTGAAAGCGGTTCACCACCTGAGATATTAAATAATGGACTCATTGAATGAGATGAAAAAAGTGCTTGTGGATGAAAAACTTCGTAAAAAATACGGGCAATTAATGGGCGAGAGGTGGTGAGATCAGGGACAATGCAAACAATGTTTTGATTGCCAGCTGAAAGTTGGTTTTTAGCCCAGTTGGCCATGGCGTAATATTCTTGCTCTAATGAGGGCAGGGGATGAATGGTTCGTTCACTTTTCAGGGTTCTCCAATCAAGGTACTGGATTGGGATCATTTTTTTTTCAAGTGCAGACAAAAAATCCTTATATTGAGGTGTCACTTCATCAAAGCTAAACACGATGATTTTTTCAACATTCATTATTTTTGCAATAGCCACTTGTTTTAACTTATCAGGCAATTCATCGATAGTAAAATAATTATTTTTGGCTAATTCGTTCTCGAGCATTGAAATAAATTCATTAAAAAGCAGAGACTCTTTAGTTTGATAAGTTTCAGTCAATAAATTCTCGCTATAATTGACTTGCCATTGCTTCAGAAGCTTTCGGGCTTTTAACATATCGATGATTGTTTTTTGGGGTTGAATAAAATCTTTATTTTTAAAAAGTGTTTTTCCCAAGGTCTGGCCAAGAGTTTGAAATTGAATATCAGATAACAACAGTTGCATTATTAAACCGGAATCAATCGCTTCCTGGTAGAGTTGCCGGAGCCAGTTAGAAATGGATAAAATGCAAGGCGCCTCCCATACAAGATGGTTTTGAGCTGCCATTTGTTTGCCATAAAGTTTATGTAAGCGCCGGCTTAAGCGTTCATTGGGCGTCAAAATCAGCGTATTTTGAGTTAGTTTAATCAGATCAAGAGTGTTCATTTTTTTCAATAGCATTTAAAAAACTCCAGACATAGGTGGAAAGACTGGCTTCATTGTGATATAGCAAATCCGATTGAACAGTATGCAATGTTGCAATTAACGTTTTATCACCGATATAGACTCTCAATCGCGGAGACTATATACCCTGAGGTATCGACACATAAATTGAGAAAAAAACGTTAAATTTTAATAGGTTAGCTACTATCACGTAATTAAGGTTTTAGCAC
>JABEVJ010000189.1 GCA_013043985.1 Legionellales bacterium
GCATATCCTAAACCAGCTCTATAAAAATAGTACCATTGCACGCGTGCAAGAAATACGTACTATGGCCAATGAAAAACATTTATTGTCACGGTTAATGTATGTGCTGCAGCACCGGTTAGGGCATTCTATTTTAGAAACGGTAGAAAAGAGCAAACAGCTCTTGAGTAACCAGTTAGAGACCACACTGGATCTTGCTTTCATAGAAAATGATTTAAACGTCTTACTAACTCGTAGCCTCATGAATGAATTGCTTGCTGAATATATTCAAAAAATAGTTGCCAAAATTCTGCAAACCATTGAGCAGGCAGGCGTTAAACCCACCGATATCAATGCGGTTTTTTACACAGGAGGTTCCACTAAAATTCCTGCAATTCGCAATACCATTAACCCTCTTTTTCCAAAAGCCGATATTGTTCAAGGTGATGCTTTTGGCAGTGTGGGATTAGGGCTAACGATTGAAGCAGAACGTCAATATGGCACTATTTTTCAGAAGTAGTAAAATCAGGTTGGCGAAGTGGTCGCAATTTGCGACTAGTTTGTTTGAACAGTGAGCTCATTACCATTCATCCTCGGATAAAACTACTTGAATTAATGGATCAAGTAATTTTGTACTCCCATTTTCATCTTTATAGATATAATCTTTTTGCTCCAAGAAATTCAAAGATTGTTCAATACTCGCTTTAGCCATCTTCGCTTTTTGAATAAACTCACTACCAAGTGGTGCCTTAGTTTCTCCCACTCGCGCCAAAATAGTCAACAATTTTCGTTGATTTTTACTAAGTAGCTCCGTTTCAGAGCTCACACTTGAGCGCTCTTCTTTAGCATACTGATACCAAATTTGATTAACCATTTCGGCATCTGGCAATTTACCTCGCATTAGTCTTGAACATAATAAATTAACATAATACGGATGGCGGGCAGTGGCTGAAAAGATAGCATCTAACGCTTGTGACGATATCTCAGTATGCCAAATTGCTTTTGCAGCAAGTTGAATATGCTTGCTATAAGCAGCTTCAGAAATTCGATCCAGAGAAATCCGTTCGCACAACTTATAAAATGGACGCGTTCTATCTTCAAACATTTGATTTAAAAGGTGACGGTTACTGCCAGAGAAAATAAATGCAATAGACTTAGTTAATTGAGCAACTTGTCGTAAGACACTTTCCATTGCATGGTTGCTGGCAACGTCTCCCACACATTGAAATTCATCAAAAAACAAAATGATTTTTTTATCAGCCTTCTGAGCCAATCGTTCGACTTTTTCTAGAATGTCCAATACATAATAAGCTGGCTTTTCTTTGCGACGATTAATTTCTATTGATACACCAACTTTTGTTAGAACTGCCCGGATATTGGTACCATCAAACAGTTCGCTTGCCAGTTTTAACGCTTTTTTAGGGATCGTTTCCATTTGAGAAATAAGCTTGCCTGCTCCCTGTAATATGACTTTTTCAATATCAGATTCCTCAACTACAGAAAAAAAATCAAATTGTGCAAATGGCATTTTCATTTGTGTAATAGCTCGAATGGCCAGGCTAGTTTTACCATACCTTCTAGGTGAGACCAATAACACCGGGCGCAGCTGCTCAATGCAAGTTTTTAGTTGCGTAATCTCCTCAAGACGATTACAAAAAGCTTCACCCTCGGCCACCGACAAGGGAAAGTAATCCATGGGAGCGCTAATCTTGGGCATATTATATAGTCCGCAATATATGGTCTGTATATTATGGACTGCTTACTACAGACTGTCAACACATGTGACAGCTTACTTTAAAGTAAAAAAGACCTGTCATATTCAGACAGGTTGATTTTTTATATAAATAGACTACAATATGACCACATTAAACAGGTTGCCCTGTTTTTAATTTATATATAACAACTACAACGAGATAGATTATTATGCAAATAGATGAATTTAAACTTTTAACACGAAAAACATTCCAGAAATTGATTTCAGGTAACCTAAATCACAAAAAAATGCCCAAGCCAATGAAGCTAAACTTTGACACTCAATTGAAAAGTCTTCGTGAGAGCGTTAATCAAATTGACGATGTAAAAAACTTAAAAAGCATAATGACCTTATATGAAAAGCTTTTTCAACTGCTTAATGACATGGGACAATACGCCGATGACGATTCAAAATCAATAATTGCTGATGGTGTTATCAAGAAAATAACAAGTTTATTAGCAAACTCTGTAGAAAATCCGCAATTACAATTACAAAGTTTAACCGAAATTACTAGTCAAAATGATTATGTTAACCGTATACATAACCACATTAAACTCACTCTTGAGAAAAAAATTAAAATAGATAAGTTAATAGTACCCTATCAAATGGCTTTGTGGTTGATTCAACATGACCGACAATTCGCAAAAAATATTTTTGTTTTACAGTTTGAGATCCTGAATTTAAAACGCAGAGCTTATTGGGAGGAAGTTGTTGGAACCCGTGAAATCCAGTTGAGTGCTGATGAAGAGCGTGAAGAATATGGAAATTTTAACTCCTCAGCAAAGTATACTTATGAAACAATAGTGCATCTAGATAGCGAGAAAGTGCTAGCGTTAAATAACAAACAACTAGAGCTCAGTGCTGTAATTTCGACTGCAGAGCAAAAAACCAGCAATCATGCTAATGAATTTCAGTCAGCTCAACAGATAAAAGCGCTTTTTTTTAGTCGAAATAACAACAATAACGTCAATATCTCGTTAGAGCTTACGAAGAAAGAAGTGGATAAAATTCGTTCGATTGCACCACTTTTTGTAAAAAACTGAATGCCACTTTTACTGATTTAATGAGCAAAAGTTTCTCTTCATACAGGTATCGAATATAACATTTAGAACAAGGGGTATTATCATGGCATTAGCAGAATTTAAAGAAGCGGTTAACAGCACAGTAAATAAACTTATTAACCGGATAAATCAGCATCCCTATTTAAAAAAAGAAAAAAAACCTCAGTATGCCCAACCGTTCCTTGATCTTCAAGGAACGATTACCCATATTAAGGCATTCCCTCATATAATGACTTTCTATAGACAATTGTTTTTACAGCTTGAAGCAATGGGAAAATATGCTGATGAGCGTTCAAAAGCAAAAATTGCTCAAGGAGCACAAACGAAGATAGAGGCATTGCTCAGTGAAAGTTTTGAGTATATTGAGCAGCACTTAAATACCGTAAATGATGAATTGTTAGTAAACGCTGATATTCCACTGTATTTTAAGGAGCTATGTGTCAATCTGAAAGTGTTTTTTAGAAATCGGATTTCAGACCAGGAGAATCTGTTCACTGTATATCAACTTACCGTTTGGTTAGTAAAAAACGATCCACAGAAGGTAATGTTAATGATTCAGAATAAGCGTACCATAATTACCGCTGCTCGCAGTGGAGAAGATAAGGTTGCAGAAAACGCCCAGAAAAAATTGAACAGTCAAATCTCGCAAGCAAATGACATGACTTCGCGAGAGGAGCTTAATGAAAATGTACCTGTTAACTATATAAAAGGACAATTTTTTAGCAGTAACAACAATATCTCTAAACATACTTTACAACTGAAGAGAGCCGAAATGCAGCAAATTGATCTTATTGTGCCACTTCTATTACCACAATAACGGCGTTTTGCTATCTACTCAGGTCTATGCGCCAAACCATAGAAATTTTTTGTTAATTTTTTCATAATAATATTATTGTATAATAACGGTTGTTTTAGGGCATGTCCTCAATTGCTTTTCTGAAGCGAAAAAAGAGGAGAAAGAGGAAAAATGGAGTCTTATTTGAAGCGAATAGCAAGCTATTTAACGAAAATAAGGCTTCATTTTTACCTTTCCTACTCTTTTTGCAGCCAGAATAAGTAATTGAGGACACGCCCTAGTTAAATCCCGATGACCGTTGTATCGTCTTAAGTTTTTTCTGGCTTGTTACTCTGACCCTTTGAGAGCGCCGAGCCACAGCGATAAATAATAATAGAGAGTAGGGTCTGTTGACAATTGGTTCTTTAGCTGCAAAAAGAGTGTAATCGGTAAAAATTGGTTCTTGTTTTCGTTAAATAGCTTGCTATTCGCCTCAAA
>JABEVJ010000190.1 GCA_013043985.1 Legionellales bacterium
AAACCAGCAATAGTTATTCATATTGTGCAGTTTTAATCGTTTCTTCTGGCGTAAAATAGCAAGTTAGAAAACCGAAAACTCATGTGTGTTGAGTATACTGAACCAATGGCCACCGCGGTCTAACAACAATTGACAAACCCGTCGAATGCCCCCTTTGTAACTGCAGACAACCAGCAAAAGCAATCATTGCACCATTATCTGTACAAAAAGCTTGCCTTGGGTAATAAACTTGAATCCCGATTTCTGCAAGCTCATCAACTAAACGTGCACGAAGCATTTTATTAGCACTTACTCCACCTGCAACCACTAATCGTTTGGCGTCACATGCCAAAAGTGCCCGCTTACATTTAATCAGCAAAGTATCAACTACAGCTTCCTGAAATGAGGCAGCAATATCAGGTAAACATGCGGTAGAGAAATTTTCTTGTTGTAAGGCATACAGAACGGCAGTTTTTAAACCGCTAAAGCTAAAATTTAAGCCTGGTTTATCAGTCATGGGTCTTGGAAATGTAAAATGCTGAGGATTGCCTGTTTCTGCCAAAATAGCTAACCGAGGACCACCCGGATATGGCAAGCCCATCATTTTACCTGCTTTATCAAAAGCCTCTCCAGCCGCATCATCAACAGATTCGCCCAACAAGGCATAATCACCAATATCCCGAACAAAATAAAGTTGTGTGTGCCCTCCTGAGACGAGCAAGGCCACAAAAGGAAAGGTCGGTGCTGGGGACTCCAATAAAGGTGCCAACAGATGCCCTTCCATATGATGCACAGCAATGGCTGGCCTGTTGAGTGACCATGCAAAACTTCTTGCAAAAGCCGCGCCAACAAGAAGAGCCCCATTTAAACCAGGTCCAGCGGTATAGGCAACAGCATCAATCGCATTTTTATCGAGATTCGTCTCTCTCAAAAGATCATTCAGCAACGGTATCAAGCGTTCTACGTGATCACGCGAGGCTAACTCAGGAACGACTCCACCATAAGTTTGGTGTAAGGCAATCTGACTGTACAATGTATGACCGCGAAGTCCAGAGACAGAATCATACAGAGCTAAGCCTGTTTCATCACATGAAGTTTCAATTCCTAGTACCAGCACAATTATCCCCTTTTTTGTAGGTATATAGTCTCTGTCGCGTAATTGGAAATAACAACAAACAGGTGAAAATGCTCGTCATTGCGAGGAGTTTACGACGAAGCAATCCAGAATGCTCATAAGCGTCAAGTCCTTGATTTTACGATCTTTCTACTGGATTGCTTCGTCGCTGCGCTTCCTCGCAATGACGCCATCGTTGTTTCATATTTGTTGGCATTTTTAATTTCGCGACAGCAACCATACCTATTGTATCAAACCTGAATTTAAGATATAAGATAAATGGCAAAATCATTAATCTTTACAATTAATTATTGGATCTCATGATATGAAAAAAATCAGCACAAAACCACCACAAAATACCCTATTTTGGCCACTGGTGCGACTTACTGTTCTTCTTATCATTGCAGAAGCAGTGATTCTTGGGCTGAATTTTGGAAGTATCCTGAGCGCGACGCCCGTCAATAAATTTATTTTTCAACAGGTAGTTCACTCTCCTATTGTCCTCATTGGGATTGCCAAATTTGTGGGTGCACAATTATTGCTGCAACTCGTTTTCCTACTCTTTTTCATGATCTGCGCGAAACTGATCAAAATACTTTTCAATCTCAGCAACAACAGCTATAACCTAATTGGAATGCTGCTTTGGTTTGATGGCGTTATTGCAGTTTTTCTTGCCAACCAAATCTATTTTACTCATTCTGTCTTCGCATTTATATTAAATCTAGGCAAGAAGCTGTATCCCGCACTGCAACCCTACCTCACTGCTCATGGCATTCAAATAGCTTTCTATGTTACCACAGCGATTGTGGGAATTGCTGTAGTGTTAGCGATTTTAGGTTTCTTTAGTTTACTCGGTAAGCATCCAAAAAAATCGATATCGATTATTTTGCTTGCTGCCATCGGTGCTGGCGCCTATGTCTACTGGAGATTCTATTATGCTCCTAAACCCGTAACGGCAAGTGCGCCTGTTATTCCAAGCGAAAAACCCAATATTGTTCTTCTAAGTATCGATTATTTCCGGCCAGGTGATACCACTTATTTTGGCAATAAAACCGAAATGACACCTAATATCGATGCCATGCTCAAACAATCAACCGTCTTTGAGCACGCTGTTACCGTTATTGCGCGTACCTTTCCCTCACTTATGAGTGTTGAATCAGGTGACTACCCTATCAAAAATGGTGCTCGCTTTAATCTCATTGATCCCGCACAAGTAAATCATAACGAAACATTGGGGCATACCTTGCAGGATAATGGTTATTATTCAATGTTGGCAACCGATGGTTCACATTTCTTTTACATGACACCTGAGTATGGTTTTAACAAAGTCGTTGCTCCCACACCAGGTTTAAATGAATTTTTACTCTCTTCCATCAATGATTTCCCTCTGTCAAATCTATTAATGAATTCGTTTGTAGGTAAATATTTGTTTCCATATAACTATATGAATCGAAATGCTAGCTATACCTATGAACCTAAAACATTTAACAAAGAGATAGAGAAGGCTCTGAAAGAGCGTCCTGCAGGACAGCCACTCTACATTCACATTCACCTAACATTAGCCGCTTGGCCATATACATGGTCAGCACCTACCGATCCCTATCCTAAGGGATTAAACAAGACTGAACAAACTCATTATCGGTTTAATGAAGGCGAAATAGCTGTAGACAAACAGTTTGGCGAAGTCATGCAAATATTGAAAGCGCAAGGCGTTTTTGATAAAAATGCCATGCTGGTGCTCTTTTCGGATCATGGTCAGGCATTTGGTGAACCTGGCGATAGAGTCACTGAAAAGAAATATTTGGTTGGCAATGCAACACCTGCAGAAATCCATCAGTTTACCGGGTTGAATGTCACCATTGGACATGGTACGGATATACTGAGTATGAAGCAGTACCATCCGCTGTTAGCCTTTAAATTCTTTGGTACACCTCAAAACCAAGTGGGCTCCCCACCTGTTGATTGTGCATTAATTGATATAGCACCCACCGTTCTTGATTATCTCCATATTGCGAATCCAGGAATGCAGGGTATCTCCCTCATGCCGAATATCACTGCATT
The DNA here is from genome assembly GCA_013043985.1 of Legionellales bacterium. Taxonomy (GTDB): domain Bacteria; phylum Pseudomonadota; class Gammaproteobacteria; order UBA1113; family UBA1113; genus JABEVJ01. Next base: position 3,155 of record JABEVJ010000190.1, read on the forward strand.
TCCGCAGACTGGGCTAGGAGATACACCACTCTATATGGAAACAGAATTTACCCTACCCAGTATTTTGACTGCCGATCCCTCAATCAGCAAGGTTCTGGAAGAGGGAATAAGTTATTATAACCTCAATATCAAAACAGGAAACCTGCAAGTCAAACCATCTATCGGCAAACTAATTATTAAAGGAAAACAACGCGCAGTTTTACAAGGAAAATGGCTGTTGGCATTTTATCCCAACTCAACGGGCCCTGGTACGCTGGTGCTGGTTAATCTTGCTACAAAACAGTGGACACTCGACATGTCAAATGCTTTTGCGCAAACAGCACCCTTAGCACAAATGTGGCAAGAACTGCATGACTTTTACGGCAAGGAAATAATCATGCCTCCTCTGCCTGCAGCAGTGTCAACGACTAGCACGCCCGATATAGTACTTGGAAATAACACTAACGCAACGGCTAAGACGGCACCTGTGCCAACAGCACCGCCAACTCAAGCCAAGGTTGTGAACCCATCTTCGAAAATAAACACCTCAAGCAGTAAAAAATCATGAGAAACTCGCTTGCCCCGAAAGGCGTTTCTCTGCTTGAAATCATGCTGGTGATTGCTGTTTCAGCCGTGATTTTTATTGTCGCAGTGAATTATTATGTGAATGTCCAATTATCGAATAAAATCAACATAACCGTTTTGCAAGTAAAAAATCTTTACAAGGCCGGGCTGCTTTATTATCAGCAAGAACGTTATAATGCAATAAGCACTTCAACCTCCAGTTGTCAGCTCAAAACTGCTAATGCGAGTAATCTCAGTACCTCAGGCTTTATTTGTAACCTTTATCAAAGTAACTATATCGGTGTATCTGACATGTTGAGTTCTTGGAAAAAAGGCTCATTCAATTCGATTTCACTGACACCTGGAACTAAAAATACAACAATGACTATTACCTTACCTGGCTTGCCAAAGCAAGCCTGTACGGTAATTCAGAACCGCTTAAGCGCTATCTTTATCAGCAGTACGAGTAAAACCACAGCTAACCGGAGCTTTTCTATCTCGCCCGCAACCTGTCCGACTGGCACCGCTGATATGACAATAACTTTTATAATTAGTTAATCTGAATTTATTATGAAAAAAAAAATTTTTGTTATCTTACAGTATGTATTGCCTCAGAAGGCACTTTCTCGCTTAGCTGGGTACGCCATGGAGAGCACTTGCTCCTGGTGGAAAAATGCATTAATTCGGAAATTTCTTAAAACCTATCCGGTTAATATGTCGGAGGCTCTGAATCAAGATCCTTTTTCTTATCCAACTTTTAATGATTTTTTTACTCGCAAACTTCAGCCTGCCGTCAGACCAATTGCGCATGACTCAACAGCAATAGCTAGCCCGGCAGACGGCACGATCAGTCAAATTGGTTCTATTTGCGAAGGTCGGATCATTCAAGCTAAAAACACCGACTTTACTGTTTTGGAGCTTCTTGGTGGTGACACTTCACTCGCGGAAAAATTTAAACAGGGTATCTTTACGACTATCTATTTAGCTCCACAGGATTATCATCATGTTCATATGCCGCTTGCTGGCACACTTCGAAAGATGACCCATATTCCAGGAACCTTATTTTCAGTAAATCAAACCGCTGCTGAAGCTATTCCCCGCTTATTTGCACGAAATGAACGGGTTGTTTTTTTCTTTGAAACTGAAACCATGCCAATGGTTGTAGTGATGGTTGGAGCCTTTTTAGTTCGTAGTATTGCCACCCCCTGGAGTGGTACAATTGCCCCCTCGACAAACAAAACAATTAACGCTATTCCCTATGAACCTGGAGAGGTCAGTCTGGCTAAAGGTCAGGAAATAGGCCACTTCAAATTTGGTTCAACCGCTATTGTATTGTTTCCTGAAAAAATGGCTCAATGGTTACCCCATCTGCAATCAAACATGAGTGTTAAAATGGGGCAAGCCATCGGCAAAAAAATAGTATGAGATATACTCCCTCGCCTCCCTCACTTGCGCCTAGCCTAAAATTGAAATTTGATAAGGCACTCGGCGCGGTTGACTTGAGCCGCCGGAGTGTACTACCTGTACATGAGGACGGCGAGCGGTCAACCGCAACAACGCCGCAGATTCAATTCCGAGGAGTATAACGGCATGTCAATTGAAAGAAAACGAGTATTAAGCGTCTTTAGTCTAGTAATGATAAATATCATTGCCGTTGATAGTATTCGAAATTTACCTTTTAGTGCAGAGTATGGATTTTCCATTCTATTTTATTATCTCGTGGCTGCCATCGCCTTTTTTATTCCCATTGCCCTTGTAGCAGCTGAGCTGGCCACAGGCTGGCCAAAAAACGGTGGAATGTATATATGGGTACGTGAAGCTTTTGGGAAAAAATGGGGCTTTGTCGCTATCTGGCTACAATGGATTTATAACGTTGTATGGTATCCCAGTATTCTCGCCTTCCTTGTTTCAACGGCAACTTATTTAATTAATCCGCATCTCGATGAAAACCGTTTTTTTATGGTAAGTATCGTCATGCTTACTTTTTGGGGAGCAACACTGCTCAACTGTTTTGGTATGCAACTTTCTGGCTGGATCAGTACGATTGGAGCCATCATCGGCACCCTGCTTCCGATGGCTTTCATGATAGTATTGGGTATTATCTGGCTTTGTCAGGGGCACCCCTCTCAAATTCAATTTAATTGGCACAGCGCTTTACCTAATTTAAGCTCAATCAATAATCTGGCTTTTTTAATTGCCGTTCTTTTCGGTTTGCTAGGTATGGAAATGTCAGCGGCTCATGCTGAAGAGGTCAAAAATCCCCAACGTGATTATCCTCGAGCTTTACGATGGTCAACCTTACTTATTTTAGGCTCATTAATGCTCAGCTCATTGGCAATTGCAGTTGTCATTCCCACCGCTCAGATCAGCCTGGTATCGGGCGTAATTGACGCATTTGGTTTATTTTTTAACGTCTTTCATCTCCCATTTATGATTCCCATCATGGCCATTTGCATCATCATCGGAGGAATAAGCGGTGTTTCGGCCTGGATCATTGGCCCCACCAAGGGCTTACTCGAGGCCGCCCGCGATGATAACCTCCCCGCCTGGCTGCAAAAAACCAATCATCATGGCGCACCCGTTCCTATTCTCCTGTTACAGGGCGTGCTCTTTAGCATTTTATGTAGTGCTTTTCTATTATTCCCAACTGTCAATGGCAGTTATTGGTTTTTTAGTGCTCTGACTGCCCAACTAGCGATGATGGTGTATTTATTCATGTTTGCTGCAGCAATCCGTTTGCGTTATACCGAACCGAATAAATCACGTGCATATAAAATCCCACTGGGTAACTTTGGTATGTGGGTGACGGCTGGAATCGGCTTTTTGACTTGTTTAGCCGCAATAGCCATCGGGTTTATCCCTCCCACGGGCATTATATTGGGTAATTTGTTTCGCTATGAAAGCTTATTAATTATTGGAATTTTTTTCTCGCTTCTTATTCCACTGATTTTGCATCGAATCAGCGATCGGCGAAAAAGGTGAGGCTTTACCCATGTGTGTCGAGTATATAGGAATAACAGCAAATTTGGGTAAACCCTCGTCATTGCGAGGAAGCGCAGCGACGAAGCAATCCAGTAGAAAGAGCGTAAAATCAATATCTTAGCACTTATAACCATTCTGGATTGCCACGTCGTAAACTCCTCGCAATGACGAGCGTTTTTGCATATACTCAACACACATGAGTTTTCGGAATTTATAACGCAGCTATTTTGCGTCAGAAGAAACGATTAAAACCAGCAAGTTA
>JABEVJ010000191.1 GCA_013043985.1 Legionellales bacterium
TGCACAATATGAATAACTATTGCTGGTTTTAATCGTTTCATATGACGAAAAATAGCGGCGTCATAAACCCCTAAATATGAAACGCTTCGGGTATATACCTTGAGGTATCGACACAAAAAACGAGAAAAAATCGTTAATTTTTAATAGGTTGGCGATAGAAGTATAGAGGAGTTTATTTTATCCTCGTTTGTAATCTCATTAAGAGGCGAATCCACAATAACTTTCTTATAAAGAGGACCTTCACCCGCAATACCGATATTATCATTGTCCCTGATCCGCTTGTGATTTTCATTTATCGTTTGTGCAATAATTACACTTGACTCGCTTGGAGTCGCAACTTTTTGCGTTAAAATAGTATATCCTATTTTACGTATCCCTTTTTTATCTATTTCATCCTCTGTATAGAAGTTAAATTGCTTATCTATTTCTTCTATCCACAATCTAGAAGGTTGAGAATTGCGGTATGAAACAGAGCATAACTCCGTATAAGTTGTAATCGTTTGAAAAACACTTAATTTGCTAATGCATTCATTGCAAAAAGCTGCATTTCTACCCATCAGACAAGAATCTATGTCTAAATTTTTCAGTTGTTTATTTTTTAACATCAACTCTTCCTGAAGGATATCTATTAACTCCACAGCATTATAGCCAGCAACTACTCCTTCTTCAGGATCTCCTAGCCCGTTAATTAATACAGAATCCCCAGGCTTTATTCTAGATGAAAAGAAAGAGACATTACTTGGTTCATACAGATTCACTATTTGTTGAGAATAACCCCTGTTTTCTGCTTCTTTCAATACTAGCTCCTCTTTCTGGTCAGGAGCATATATAAATCTAACATCTTGTTGATAGATAGCTGTTAAAACTGAGCCTGCATTTGTGCCTGAAACTATCTCATGCTCAATTTGCTCAGGAGTGTACTGTTCGTCGGTATATGAATAGAATTCAATAACATGTATGCTATTTTGAAAAGTTATTTGTTTTGTTAGTTTTTTTAAATTGAAAAAGCTTATCATTTTTATTTCTTATAATAGTTTAGAATATTAATTAGTTACTAAAGACATGGAATTCTTAGCTTTACGCCTCTGTAGGGGACAAAAATTAAAAAAATGCATCAAACTGTGCTCAACGCTAGTCATTGAGAGCGCAGCGAAGCAATCCAGAGTACTCATAAGTGTTGAGATGGTGATTTTACGCTCTTTCTACTGGATTGCTTCGTCATTGCGTTCTTCGCAATGACGAGCATTATTTTCTGATGCTTTTTTAAGACTTTTGTTGTTTGCTTTTTTTTCAAGATCATTTCTTAAATTATCAAGCATTTTTTCCATATTCTTTATATCCGAAATTGGAGTTTGCAATATCAACTCAAACCGGATAGATGCTTCAATAGAATGATGAAATCTATCTAAATCATCATGAAATCTTTTCATTTTATCTTTTTTTTCGTTTGCTTCCTTTGCTTCCTTTGCTTTTTGTTTTTTCTGATTGTTTTGTATTTTCAACCTTCTTGCTGCTTCTTTTTCTATTTTTTCCATATTTTCTCTAGTAGCTCCTCCCCTCCTCATATTCTCCACAAATTCTGCATCTTGCCGCTTAAGTGCCTCCTCTTCATCACTTAAAACAGAGTTTGCAGTTGGCAATGAATTTTTCTCTGCTGGAGTGTTTAATTGATTTTTTTGTGACTTTTTTGTTTCTTGCTTTTTATTATGCATGTTGCAACCCTTATGGTGTTCTTTTTTTAGTGCACTGAATTATACCCTACCATTGTAATTAGTACAAAAAATTCTCATGCTCAGTGCAATATAGTCGCTGTCGAGTAATGAGTTCAAAAGATGTGTAGCCCTCAATCCGCCTGCAAAAGGAGTAATTATTTCATCATCTATAGTCTCCGCGATTGAGATTACGGGATTTGCACTATGTATTTGTACGCTCAATGTCATGCCAGCGCAGGCTGGCATCCAGCTTTTAACCCTGGATGCCAGCCTGCGCTGGCATGACACCGAGTGTTAAGATACATAATGCAAATCTCGCGTTCAAGTGGGATGATAAACTCCGCATCTTGAAGTGCGATGGGTATATTTATCATTCGATAAATTTTAACGAACGCTGGGTTTGCAGGCGGACTGAGGGGTAAGTTAATTACGATACCTAATATTTGGCACTTGATTGGGAATAACGGTATTTTGCTCTTGTTGAAGCTCAGAAATTTTTTGTTCTATAATACCCAAAAAAACCTTCACATTAGGTGCCATCTTGGTGGCTGTATCTATTGCAGGAATATTTTTTTGAGTGCGATCTACTGTTTTGCCTAAAAAGCAACATGAGGCTGTCGCTGCTAAAGTGTATACGGTAGTTTTGGCAACATTCCAACCAAAGATTGGAGCTGCACTCGCCACTGAGAGACCAGTACCCACCCCGAATACCATGGCATCACCAGAAAGGAATGAGCCCTTCATATCGCAGTGGTTATCAATAAATGCTGCATACCATGTTTTGATGTCAGCTTTTAATTCTTCTAAGCTTTTTATATCATGGCAAGACATTATGTTATTTTTTTCTTGGATAAAATTGGATGTTTCTTTTCCTGTTACAAAATAATCACGCATGACTTGATTAAACATTAGGCACCTCCTGAAGGACATATTATTATAGATCGTTAGCACAATTAAACGCTGAAAAACTGTACCACAAAACTTAAACACACACAACTCGCAACGTTGCCTCTCATCGCTCAACCTGCCCCAAATTCCCATGAATCATCGCCCCATTAATCAAAGGGTGACAAGCACAAAATTCAATTAACTCAGCAAGCTCATCTGGCTGTAAAAGACGATGATAGGTCGATAATCCCGATAATTAATGCGTTGAAGATGAAGTTTTTTTATTTAATTTTAATTAATCTATCACGCTCATTACTAAAACTCTTCATAACTAAAGCTACAAACAGTGCAAAACTACCTAAACTTATAATAGACAAAGATAAGTAATAAATAAGCTCTTGCTGCTCACATGACATAATCCAATACCCAACTATAGCGCAAATAAGAAACTGCAATGCACCTAATAAAGCTGTTGCAGAACCAGCCTGCTCCTTAAATGGCATCATTGCACCACCAGTACCCGATGCCAGCATTAAAGCACAGGAAAAAACGGCAGCCACACTAGGAAAAATAAAACTAATGATACTTTCTTTATAAAATAAATACAAAAACAGCATTATCATCCCAGAAAAAATGGTTCCTATAACACCCAATAATGCCAAAATATAGTTACTAAAAACCTGTGCTAATTTAGATGTTGCATAGCTGCCACAAATAAAGAAAATTCCAACTAAAAAATAGTAAAAACCAAACTCATATTCTGGGATCTCTAACTCTTTAATAATGATAAACGGCGACACCGAGAAAAAAGCAAAGAAAACACTCATCCCAACAATAGAAAAAACTGAATAAGAAACAAAATCATGATTACACAATACTTGATAATACCCCGTGACAAGTGTTTTTATGCTGATTTTTTTAGCGTTAACTAAGGTCTCTTTTACTGTAAAAACTGCGAATAACAATAGTACTACACCCAAGATGCTAACAAAACTGAATGTTGAACGCCAACCAAACCATCTTGTTAAATATCCACCTATGATAGGAGCAATCAGTGGAGAAAGTCCTAATCCACAATTTATTAAACTATACGCACTCGAGAGAGATTTTCCATCAAACAAATCTCTCGCTATAGCAAAAGTTACTACCGTAATTCCACAGCTCCCCACAGCTTCTATGATTCTTGCAACAATGAGCATCTGTATTGAATGAGATAAAGCGCAACTAATTGAGCCTAAGATAAAACAACACCCACTAAAGATTAGGACTTTTTTGCGCCCCACTTGATCCGAAATGGAGCCAGAAAATAACTGCCCTAACCCCAGTATTAAAACAAAAATACTTAGCGTGATTTGCATATTTTCTTGATTAGTATGAAAAGCCTCTTGAATACTTGGTATTGCGGGGATATAGACATCCATGGCAGCAGCCGAAACAAAAATAAAAAAGGCAAGAATCAATAGTATTTTAATATCCAGGGAATTCGTCTCGCTTTTAATAACCATTTTTTTTATACTCGTCTAAATTTCGATCTAACCCAATTTCTTTAATACGATCTTGCAAATACTGGTGCGCTGTATATCCAGTCTGAGATAATACTACATTGCTACGCGCATGTAGAAAAAAAGCTAGCGCATAGCGTGACACATTCTCTTTTGAGGGAGGATTATTTACGCGATGAGTGGTTGAGCGGTAATACCCGCCGCTACACATCTGCAACATATCCGCTGTATTGACAATAATGGAGTCTTCTTGTAATGGCGGCTCATACCACCAACCATTTGAATCTTTAAGTTGTAAACCTTTCTTTGTACTGGCTGGAAATAATGTTAATAAATTAATATCTTCATGTGGAGCAGAACGCACAGCTCCTTCTGGCATATCATTTGTTATAGGTGGGTAATGAATAGGTCGTAACATATTTTGGTCAGAGCCGTTAATCATGTTGATTAGTGGCTCTGACAATAATTCATTTATATTTTTTGGCGTATTTATTGCTATCCATTCAAGTAATGTACCACCTAAATTGAGCAATGAGTCAAAAAGTTCATCTGTAGATGATAGGTCAATGTGTTTTGGCCTCCTTCCCCACTGATAAAAGTGATAAAATTCTTTTAAATCTGCTAATTTTTTAGTTTTTGCATTTTCTATTTCTAATGGAACATATCCCTCACCTGTCTCACGGTCACGCAAGTAATCATATTTTTCACTAGAATGAAAAAAATTTTTCCATTCTGAATATACTGACTGAGTAACTTCTTTTTTAATAGGGTGATTTATCAAAATGACAAAACCTGTATCAACCAAAGATTGCACAAAATTCTTTGGAGCACTGCTATCTCTATAATCTATTATCTTAACTTCCATTGCCATGTCCCTCACATATTTTACAGTTTCACCACATGCAAATTAAACAATATATTTTTTATATATTCTTAATTGCATTCTCAATCCTAATGCATTTCTTAGCGACAAGCAATATGCAAATAAAAATATTTTTATTAACCAATTTACTGGCGGGAAAATTTAAATTGAGTGGGCGCAACTCTTGTCTTACGTGCTGCTTATCCATAATAATTAGTTTTGTTATCAGTCTATACCTGAAGCGTTTCATATTTAGGGGTTTATGACGTCGCACTTGAGGTTCCGAGTTGCTAACTTGCACTTTTTTAACGGTTGCGTCATTTTCGCGAAAGCGCATAAACATCAAATTAAGCAAGCAGCACTAAAAATTGGCATGAACAGCTCCCTCTTCTCGCTGCTACACGCTGGATTCGCTTCATGTGGAAACTGTGGGGGAGAGGGCTGGGGCTAAAAACTACTGGCTACGTTCCATACGAAAGTCGCGCTGGAGCGTGAAAAAAGAATTGAAGATCAACTCGACTTGAGGTACGGAAACCAGATTGGAAATGGTAAAAAATCAGAGTTGATCTTTACAAAACTCAGTATTTAAATGCATTTTGCATAAAACGAGCATAATTTGAACTCACCGCTCAACCTGCCCCAAATTCCCATGAATCATCGCCCCATTAATCAAAGGATGACAAGCACAAAACTCAATTAACTCAGCAAGCTCATCTGGCTGTAAAAGACGATGATAGGTCGATAATCCCGATAAAGTTTCAAGTAAACCTGGAACATGCTTACAGCGCTCAATCAACATTTCTGTTTCAGTCACGCCAGGGCAAACACAGCAGGTATGAATACCCTTTCCAGCCAAATCCTGACAGCTTGCTTTCATTAATCCCGCAACAGCATGTTTGCTTGTGATAACTGTATTTTACCTTGAATTGCCTTGCATCCATCAATATTGAATCAGGAAATAAACCCGGTTCGGCTTGCCCTCGACCCTACCTTAGAAGAATGACTGTTGTTACCAACCGCCTCCTATCTGACCAATGCGTTTCTTTCACGCACGAATTAAAAAAAATTTTCAAAATATCACTTTAGTGCTATCATATGCTTTTAATTTATTATTAAGAAAATTTTGGGTATAAGCTTATTTAAAGACAAATAACCAAAGACGCACCTGTTGCGTTGCAACAAAAATCAGCATGAACTTTTACTATCAATTGGGATTAATGGCGATGTTAAAAAAAACCAATTATTTCGCTTGTATTGTATCTTTTTCCCTCAGTTTAATAGCCATTTTGTTACTAATGCGAATATTTCATCTAGAAAATTTGGATAGTATTAGTCTTTTTTCAGCTCAGGCGGGGCTTGTTTTTCACATTTTTATGTTAATTTTATCATTTAAGCTATATAATAATGCCAATAGCAAGGATAGAAAAATATTATATTGGCTAGTTATAACGAATATTGGTCTATTTTTAAATGACTTAGCTTTTTATTTTCTTATATATAACCCTAATAATTATTACATTCACCTTTCTTTTGTCAGCTTTATTATTGATATTATTCCATATGCCATCTGGTTAATAGCACTTGTCATATTCCTTTCCAAAATACTGACCAGAGAGCTTTTTAACACCTTCCGTTTTTTAAAAGTGCTATCATCACTCACTCTTATTAATTTAATTATTATTACTTTGTTTTTTGTTTCAGTGCAATCAGCTTTTGACTTTTCATCTTGGCAAAATATTTCACAAATATTGAGCTCAATGATAGAGCTCGTTATTTTTGATTTTGCGATTTTGTGTTTAATTTATTCTGAAAATAAAGGTTTTTCCTTGATTCTAGCTGGACTGACTGTATTGATAGCTGGCGATTTTCTAATTGCATCCTCGTATTTGACGCAAGGAAATTTTCTGCAATCTTATGCTGATTTACTTTGGCTGTTAGGTTTGATGCTTGTTTTATTTGGTATGATCTATATCCAACAAAAAAAAGAATACGCCATAAGTACTTGGCTCAGAAAGATGAATGTTATCAAAAGCAAACTGGCATCTGGTGCTTTTAACTTATCACTCCTTATTATCCTGTCCATTTCCATTCTGATTTACTTTACCTCTCCCCTTGAAAAAACTCTTTTTTTGATATTACCCTCTTTCATTATGATTTATTCTGTTTTAATTGTCGTTTTGTCAAATATTATTGCCCAGCGTTTTGAGGAACCTTTCAAAAAAATTGAACACAATATTGAGGCTCTTATGTCCAAAAATGACAAGTCACTACTTGATGATAATTTTTCGATTGAAGAATTTATCTTCTTGCAAAAATTTATCGTTGAAGCCTTTGAAGTAAAGGAAGAAAAGGATCGAGCACAAAGAGAAATTGGCTCAATTGCCACCCAGGTTGCCCACGATATTCGCTCACCTCTGGCCGCTATTTTAATGCTGTCAAAAGAATCCTCAGAGCTGCCAGAAGAATTGCGGCTTGTCCTGCGCGATGCTACACATCGCATCGAAGATATCGCCAATAATCTGTTACATAAAACGCACAAGAGCGATTTACACAATCAGACAGAAAAAACAGGTTTGTTTTTAATTTCGGCGGCCATCTTATCTGTCATATCAGAAAAAAAGATGCAGTATAAAGATGTACAACTGAATATAAACTATCTTTCACAAGAAAATGCCGCTTTTTCCTGTATTTCAGCCAACTTAACTGAGTTTAAACGGGTCATTTCCAATCTACTTAATAATGCCATAGAAGCACTGACTGATCTAAGGGAGATCACGGTCAAACTGTTTTTGGAAGCAGACAATATCTGTATCGATATTGCTGATACCGGAACGGGAATGCCAGAGGAAATCACTAATAAAATTTTAAATGGCGAAGTTATTAGCAATAAAGTGACTGGATTAGGCCTGGGTTTTAGCCATGCACGATCTTTTTTAGCCTCCGCAAAAGGCGAACTCAAAATTTCATCTCAAGGTAATAAAGGAACAACCGTTGGCTTGGTTTTTAATAAAAGGCCTCCTCCCATTTGGCTTGCTATCAATCTGACTATCCATCCTGATAGTATTATCGTGATCATGGATGATGATGCATCTATTCATGGTGCCTGGAACAATTTACTATCTGCTACCCTAAAAAAATCAGCTGAAATTCAAGTTGTTCACTTTATTAAGGCACTTGATTGCATCGAATACCTTAAAAAGCTTAATCCAGACATGTTGAACCGTGTTTTAATGTTGGCTGATTATGAATTAATTAAACAAAATTTTAATGGACTGGACGTGATTGCATTAGCGCAGTTAAATAGTGCTACTTTAGTGACCAGCCACTATGAAAATAATGAAATTATTAACCGAGCCATTTTATTGAACACAAAAATATTACCTAAAATGTTGGTTTCAGAGGTCGCCATCGATTTTCTCCCTCGGGCAACTTCCCCAATGAGTAACGCATCTATCGTTATTCTTGAAGACAATAAAGCATTTTCAGATATTTTAACCTTTCTCTGCCAATTCAGGGGTAAATTGGTTGATATTTACCATGATCCCTATACCTTATTTAACGCATTGGATCAGTATGATTCATCAACCATTAAACTGTGTCTGGATTTTGACCTCGCCTGTCCTGTAAACGGCATTGAAGTAGCAAAAAAACTTCATGAAAAGGGTTTTAAACTAATTTATTTAGCTTCAGGTTATGACTTTAAACCAGGGGATGTGCCAGATTATATCACTGTTTTAAGCGACAAAATGGAGATGCTTAATCTTTGAGAATTCGTTCTCTGTCAGCTTCTTTGTCCACCTCATGCACATATTGCTTTATCAATTGCGATGATAAAGCCATTTTTTGGGAGGCTTTAACACATTCATCAAAATATTTAATTATATTTTGATCGTCAAATTGCGCATGAGGTTTAATTGCATCAAGCAACTGAGAAATAATAGTACTCAACTCCGTAACAGCATCTGACAGGGGTATGAGGTCGTGTGCAATCCTTTTAATATTTCTTGCCATGTTTAACATTCTCCTTAAATTTCGGCTACTTTTTTATGACATTCCCTATAAGCCCCAATAATCACATCCCCCGCTTTAGATTGCAGCTTGATGGGACTGGTATTATTAGAACTCAAGATGATATCCCCAGATAAATTAACTCCATGCTTGATAACCACATTATTTGTTTGTGCCAAGTAGACAAGGAGGATTTCATTTTCTCTAAAATGAGACGCTTCCTCAAATGCAACGTGATCATGAATTTCAAATTTAGGTGAAAATTGTTGATCAATTATATGTACAGCAATTATCTTGTTTCGATAAATCGTTGATGTTAACATAAAGTCACGAGTGTTCAGGGGTTCTTTTTTATTTGAATAATAATAAAGTTTGAGTTGATCCGGATAATAAATTGGGATGTCATATACCTTAATCGAGCGAGCTTCATCGTAAATCGCACCTTCACCCTTGAGTAACCAATCCTCATTAACATTCAAATATTCCGCAATTTTCTTCGTATTTTTTGAAAATTTCACATCATTATTCAATATGTAGTGCAAGCCAGATGGAGATAGACCTAATTTTTCGGCCATATGCGATTGCTTTACACCCAGTGACTCAACCAAGTACTTGAGTCTTTTTGATATATTATCAAGATTTTCTTCTTCATTTTTATCCATGATATTCAGAGTCATCTATATTAAATCCTAGTTTAGTGGCATTTCCAAGCCTCTCGCACCCCAAGCTATACTCAACACACATGAGTTTTCTGGAGGTATAACTGAGAAGTTTAGGATTATAAACATATTTAAATATTTTTTCAAATAAAGAACAAAGTTACCGATTAAAACACAACAACTCCTTCAAAATCTAAATTAAAATTCAGCAAACCGCTAACGCCTTCATCATTTTCAGTCAAAAACGGGTTGCTTTTGACCAATCCCGAGTACAAACAACATATATTTTTCAAACTAATCATTTTAAACTGAATTTTAATTCTGTATAATGGTGAGATTGATTTAAATTAAGCAGTGTTTAATAAAAATCAGAATTCATTTTCTGATTTTTTGTTTAAACCCCTCTTGACCGATCAATATTTACACATACGTTAAACACAAAAGGAGTTTCTAATGAAAGAGTTATATACCATTAATTCAGACGTCAGCATTGAGCTTATTGAAACGGAACTTATGGAGTTAATTCAAATGACGGAATCCATATTAATCACAATATATGATGAATTATTGATGAATATAGAGGGGAGTCATAAACAAAGATTTGTCACTATGCTGCTAAAACAGATGCAGGAAGTAAAAATGCTACATGCTCATCTGTATAAAGGCGACATTGAAAATCCCAGCGAAAAAGCAGTTTTTGAACTAAACTCAGACATTCCCCCAGATGATCTGCGACTCAAATTTACAGAGTCTGCTTTTTTATTAGGCTCAATTTGTCATTTAGGTGCTTATGAAGTATTGATTGGAGAAATAAACAATGATCTGGCCAATACTTTATCAATTGTGAACAAATGCACTAAAAAAATAGTACATATTATTGAGCAATTAAATTTGCGAAATTAGGGTCTGTTGACAATTGGTTCTTTAGCTGCAAAAAGAGTGTAATCGGTAAAAATTGGTTCTTGTTTTCGTTAAATAGCTTGCTATTCGCCTCAAA